>CAMJCC010000017.1 GCA_946404035.1 uncultured Clostridia bacterium
CACACATATATTGCATTAGGAGACATATTATCGCTAAAAGCAAAAGTACAAAGTGAGAAATGAGCCCGAGAAAGCGGGACGATCAGAAAGGAGAATTTGCCCCAGAGGGGCAATATCCTCATGCTTGCCGCCGGTGAGGTAACTCTCCGACGGCTTCACAGGGGAGGCGAACTCCGTAAAGGGGGCGCGGGGCGCCTCCCTTTGCGGTGTTCGGTTCGGACACAGGGCGCTAAGAAAAGAGAAAAAAGTGAGCACCGAACGGTGTTTGCTTTTTTCTCTTTTGGTGAGTGTATGACGTGATGTGAAATTAGAAGACGATGGTCTCGCCCGGCATGATGCGGTAGGTCTTGCTTCCGTAGAAGAACCAGAGTTCGGTGAAGGTCGGGTTGTAGACGCGGTCGAGTTCGACGCTCCAGACCAGGCGGTCGTACGCCTCGGTGTAGTCGTAGATCTCGCCGTTGGTCGCGTACCAGATCCGGTCTTCGTGTCCCGACATCTTCTCGGCAAACCTTTCGATCACGTCCCAGTTGTTCTCGTCGTCGAACTCGTAACTGTGTCCCCAGACGTAGAAGAGCTGCGGGGCGCGCGGCTTGTCGAAGACGAAGAACTTGTCCGCCAGTTCCATCAGGCGCGGGTTGCCGTGGTGGCAGGTCGCGGGGAGTTCCAGCCAGTTTTTCGGCATCGAGAACTTCTCGGTCGAGACCGTGGTGCGGCAGTAGACGATGCCGGCGGCTTTCAGGGCGTTCTGGCACTTCTCGCCCATCACGCCGTAGGGCGCGGCGGAGCCGCGGATGATGCGGTGAAACAGTTTTTCGAGATTGTCGCGGTCGCGGATGACGTCGTAGGTCGCCGCCGCCTGGGGCATCTGATCCCAGAACGGATGGATCGCGCCGTGCACGGCGACCTCCATCCCCTCGTAGGTCTCGATCACCTCGCTCGGGCTCATCCGCGTGCCTTTGCGCGGGAGCGACGGATCGTCGGGTGAGAACAGGTCGGAGTTGATATTGAAGGTCGCTTTCAGCCCGTACTTTTTGAAGATCGCGACCAGACGCTTGTCGGGCGACACGCCGTCGTCGTAGGAGAATGTCAGGGCGCGGTCAAGCCCGCCGGGAAAGCGCATGAACAGAGGTCTTTTCATTGTATGAACTCCTTTTCGGAAAAAGATCGGTCAGGGGAGCGGGGAGGTCAGACTGCGGGTATAGGCGGCAAACGCCGACGGGATCGCGAAGCGCGAAAGCAGGTCGTCGGTCTCGGGCATTTCGTAGCCGTCGGGGAGAGGGCGGTCGGGATCGGCGACCGAGATCAGGTATCCGGTCATCCGCCACTCGATATGGGTGAAGAGGTGCTTCGCCTCTCCAAGCGGTCGGACGCGGACGGGGTCCAATCCGAGCGCGCGCACCGCGTCGAGCGCCTCTTTCTCGTCTAACCCCCCCGAAAAGTTCGGAAACTCCCACAGTCCCGCGAGCAATCCCCGGGCGGGGCGCTTGTGAAGGAGCGTGCTGGTCCCCGAACGGACCAGGAGGACGGTGCGGTACTCGAGCTTGCGTTCCGGCTTCTTTCCCCGGACGGGAAGACGGTCGGCGATCCCCTCGGCATTGGCGCGGCAGAGGTCGCGGATCGGACACAGTTCGCACTTCGGGGGACGGTTCGGCAGGCAGATCAGGGCGCCCAGTTCGATCATCCCCTGCCCGAAGTCGCCGGGGGCGTCGGTCGGGACCAGGGACGAGGTGAGGGCGGTCAGTTTGTTCCTGACGGCGGGGGCAAGGATGTCGCCGGGCTCCGCCGTGACCCGCGCCGTCACGCGCAGGACGTTGCCGTCCACCGCAGCGACGGGTCTATCGTAGGCGAACGCCGCGATCGCCCCGGCGGTGTAGGGACCGATCCCGGGAAGCGACAGCAGGTCTTTCTGCTCGGACGGGATCACGCCGCCGAAGCGGTCGACGACCTCGTGAGCGCATCTTTTGAGGTTGCGCGCCCGGCTGTAATAGCCGAGCCCCTCCCACAGTTTGTAGAGCAGTTCGTCGTTGGCGTCGGCAAGGGATGCGACGTCGGGAAAAGCGGAGAGGAACCGCTCGAAATAGGGCTTGACCGTCTCGACCCGCGTCTGTTGGAGCATGATCTCCGAGATCAGCGTCCGGTAGGGGCTGACCTCCTCCCGCCACGGCAGACGGCGACGGTTTTCACGGTACCATCCGACGATCCTCTCGGGAAGATCCGAAAGGGCGGGGTCGAACGGGGGGCGGTCGCCGTTTTTTTCGGTTTTACGGCGGTTTTCGTCGGTCATATCAGTCCAGCGTGACCGATTTGATCCCCACGCGGACGCGGGGCTCGTCGCGGAAGCCGGTCGGGGTAGCGGCGATCTCGTCGACCGTATCCATCCCCTCGACCACCCGCCCGAAAGCGGCGTAGGCGCCGTCGAGATGCGGCGCGTCGGCGTGCATGATGAAGAACTGGCTGGACGCGGAGTTCGGGTCGTATGCGCGCGCCATCGAGATGACGCCGCGGACGTGCTTCAGCGTGTTCTTCGGAAAGCCGTTCTGCGCGAACTCGCCCGGGATCTTTTCTTTCGATCCGCCCATCCCGTTGCCCTGCGGGTCGCCGCCCTGGATCATAAAGCCGGGGATGATGCGGTGAAAGGTCAGCCCGTCGTAGAAGCCCTCTTTCACCAGTTTTTCAAAGTTGGCGACGGTCTTCGGCGCGTACTCGGGGAGCAGCTCGATCCTGATCGTCTTTCCGTTTTCCATTGTGATGGTGACCATAGTATTCTTCCTTTTCTTTTCGTATTTGCCGCGCCCGCGTTTCATAGGGCGGACGGCGGCGGGATATACTGTATTAAAAAACGATAGGGGACGGGGTATGACGGAGCGGCAAAACGGGCGTCTCTTTCGCGCGTGTCTTCTGTTCGCTTCGGGGTTGCTCGGCTTTTTGTTCCTGCGCACCTGCGCGGGGCGGGTGCTCTCGGTCCTGCTTCCGTTCGTTTTCGCGTATCTCTGTGCCCGCCTGACCGTCTGCCCTGCGCGTTTCCTTGCCCGGAAGACGCGGATCCCGGTCCGGGTGTGGGCGGTCGGCTTGACGCTGTCGCTCTTTTCTCTGTTCGGGGCGGGGACGTTCTTTCTCGTCCGGCGGCTGATCCTGGAGAGCGGCGAGATCTTATCCGGCGTGCTGTCCGACCCGGAACTGCCGTCCCGGATCGCCGCGGCGGTCGAGCGGGTGGTTTCGTTCGTTTCGTCCCGCGTGCCCGGCGGGCCGCTATTGTCCGAGGACGATCTTGCCGGGGTCTTCCGCAACGCGCTGCTGAACCTGGTCGGGTCGGCTTCGCGGGTGCTCGGCGGGGTCCTTTCACGGATCCCCTCGTTTCTGCTCTCTCTTTTCGTGTCGGTCGTCGCGGCGGTCTGGTTTGCCGCCGACCCCGAGACGCCGGCGCGGGTCTTTTACGCGCTTCCCCCGGCGTGGCAAACGCGGGCGGAACGGGTCGGTCGCGGGCTCGTCCGCGGGGCAAAAACGACGTTTTTCGCCTACGGCGTCCTGTTCCTTGTGACCTTTCTGATCCTGCTCCTCGGGCTCGTTTTGCTCGGCGTGCCCTACGCGCTGCTGCTGGCGCTTCTGATCGCGCTCTTCGACCTCTTGCCGGTGCTCGGCGCGGGCGGGATCCTGATCCCGTGGGGGATCTTTGCGATCCTGTCGGGTCGGGCGGCGCTCGGGGTCTGCGTCCTTTTCCTCTCGCTCGTGATATTTACCGTCCGGCAGATCTTGACGCCCCGGTTGGTGGGGCGGGGGCTCGGGGTCCGGCCGCTGCTCGTCTTTTTTTCGGTCTACGCGGGGCTCAAACTGGCGGGCGCGCCGGGGATGCTCCTGGGGCTTCTTTCCGCGGTCCCGCTCTCGCGGGCGATCGACCGGGGTCCGGGGGCGACGGATACAGAATAAGGGGCTCCGCCGTCACGTCAGCGGAGCCCCTTATTCTACCCACGGAAGATCACGCACGGGTGACTTTCCCGGAACGAAGGCAACGGGAGCAAACGTAAACGGTCTTGTGGGTCCCGTTGACGATAGCCCGGACCTTGCGGATATTTGCCTTCCAGGTTCTGTTGGTCTTGCGATGAGAGTGGGAAACGGTGTTCCCGAAAGTGATCTTCTTATCGCAAAATTCGCACTGAGCCATGATTGTTCACCTCCATAAAAACCGAACGATCGGACAATCTATCTGATCTTTTTTTCAAAAACCCATAAATCGGCGATGCCTATTATAACACAGACGGAAAAGAATTGCAAGTGTTTTCTTAAAAAATTTTGCGCGCAAGGCAAAAAGCGGCGGAATTGCGCTCCGCCGCCTTGATTTTTCCATTTCCATGTGTTATACTCTTTTCGGAATGAGCCGTCAGAGCGTCGGGCGGGAGCCCGGAAAGGAGAGAGTATGGGAGACGTATTACAGATCATCGGTTCGATCCTGCTTCTGATCGCCGGGGTGGCGATCATCGTGTACGTCCTGTTCCGGAAGAGCCCCGTCAAGGAGGAAAAGCCCGCCGAGGGCACGCCGGACGACGCCGAGGAAGAGGGCGACGCCGAAGAGGGCGCCGACGAGGAGACCTCCGAGGACGATATCCCGGAGGGAGAAGCCCCCGCCGAGATCGAGCGGGAGGACTGACCCGACAAAAGAGCGACCCGGCGCAGTTTGCGCCGGGTCGTTATCTTTAAAGTTCGCCGCGCATCGAAACGGCGGTATCGGCTTCAAGGGCGATCAGCCGCTCTGCGACCGACTTGGACTTCTCGTCCGCCGCGGCGTACCGGTTGAGGTAGCGCGAGAGCGATTTGACCCCCATATTGCACCCGTCGGTCATCAGCGACGCGACGGTCTCGTCCGAGCGGTCGAGGGCGATCTCGACGTTGGTTTTGATCCACGACATGGAACTGGCGATCGGATTGGGCTTTTTCCCCCCGTCGTGATACTCGTCGAGCAGACCCCGCACCTCGTCCCCGAGACGTTCGTGCTCCTCCCGACAGTGCAGCAGCACGCCCCGGAGTTCCTCTCCCTGCACCTTGTCGATCACCTCGTTGATGGAATTGACCCCCATTTTGATCCCCGCGTCGCACTCGCGGAGCAGGCGGATCGTATCGTTGTCGATCATTTGGTTTTCCCCCTTGTTTTTCTTGCAGTATGTCCGGGCGGGCGGGGAACTATACGCCCCGCGGGTTGCAATATAGGCGGAACCGTGATATAATAAGGATAAAAAATGGGAGGGAGCAAACGGGATGGACGGTATCGCGCAACTGGTCGCGACCCCGGAGGGGTTGACGCTGACCGACGGCAAAAACGCGGTCCGCGGCGACTTTACCCGGCTTCTGCCCCGGATCAGACGCGGAAATCTGTCGCGCGAGCTGCTGGTGCGCGCCGTGAAGATCAAGGGGGTCGAAAGTCCCCTCGTCGCCGACGCGACGGCGGGGCTCGGCGAGGACGCGTTCCTGCTTGCCGCCGCCGGGTGCCGCGTTCTGCTCTACGAATACGACCCCGTGATCTTCGACCTGCTCTCCGACGCCGTCGAGCGGGCGAAGCGCGTTCCCGAAACGGCGGAGATCGCCGCCCGTCTGACCCCGATCCCCCGGGACAGCGTCCCGGCGCTCCCCGGGCTCGATCCCGCCCCCGACGTCGTTTTTCTGGATCCGATGTTCCCCGAACGGACCAAATCGGCTCTGGTCAAGAAGAAGTTTCAGTTGCTCCACCTGTTGGAACGCCCCTGCGACAACGAGCGGGCGCTCCTTGACGCGGCGCTCGCCGCCCGCCCGAAGCGGATCGTGATCAAGCGCCCGGCAAAGGGACCGTATCTTGCCGGGGTGAAACCGTCCTATTCGCTTACCGGCAGCGCGGTGCGCTTCGACTGCATCGTCCCCTGACAAAAACAAAAAACCGCCGCTCTTTCTACTTTCCGAAAAAACCGACGAACAGAACTGCGGAGGATACCTTTATGAAAAAGCGGAGAATTCTGACCGTTCTTGCCCTCGTTTTACTGGCGGCACTGATCGCGGCGATCCTCCTGACCGCAAACGGTTGCCCCGCGAGGATCAAGGAAAAGGATCTTGCCAATACCGCCCGGATCGTGATCCGCGAACGGACCTACGTGGATAACGGGGAAGAGGTCGAGGAACGCGAGATCACCGACCCGGACGCGATCGCGGACGTCTTGGCGACGATCTCGTCGCTCAAATTAAAAACGGTCCCGAAAAATCGGCTCGGGATCGGGAACAAGAAGCCGTCGCCCCCGCCGCGGTACGAGCTGCTGTTTTACTACGCGGACGTTCCCGTCGACTTCACCTCCGTTTCGGTGTTCCACGACGGCAAGATCACCCACAACGGGAAAGGATATACCGTCCGGGACGATTTCGATCTGTTCGCCTACCTCGCGGGAGTGTTCGACGCGGCGGTAAAGACCGAAACGCCCGCCAATCAAGTCACCCAACCGTAAAACGGCGTTCGGCTGAAAACGAAAGAAAAACCCCCTCCGCGAAAGGCGCGGAGGGGGTCGCTTTTTTTCTCTTTTTTCAGAGGGGTTTCAGCACGCGGACGGCGACACCGCGGATCAGGATCGCGTCGTAGATCTGGTCGGGATAGGCGGCTTTGTCGTCGTTTGCGGCGCGAAGCACGATTTTTCTTGATTTGCCGTCGGGCAGAAAGATCTTCAGGGTCGCCTCGTTTTCGATCAGGGCGGCGACGATCTGCCCGGGGTCGGCGGCGGGCTGCCGACGGATCAACACCAGGTCCCCGTCGTCGATCCCGGCGTTTATCATCGACCTGCCGCGCGCGCGGAGCCAGAAGTATTCGCCACCGGCGGGCACGTCGGCGGGGAGGGGGATGGTTTCGTCCCGCGTTTCCTCCACCCAGACCGGGGCGCCGCAGGCGATCTCGCCCGCGAGCGGCGCGCTCCTCTTTTGCGCGGCGATGGTCGGGGTCACGACGTGCCGCCCGGCAAGTTCGATCCGCCCGCTCTCCGCCATCCGGTGCAGGTATTTATGCACCGTCCCGGTAGCGAGCGTAAGCCCCCGCGCGATCTCGGCGATGGTCGGCGTGTAGCCGTTCTTTTCGTAGTAGCGGTCGATAAACGAAACGACGTCCCGCATCGTCCCCTCGGACAGCGTCCTCATAGAGCATCCCCTTATCGTGAAGAAATTTTCATCTTATTATACCACGAGGCGCGCCCGGGCGCAAGTCCCCGCTCGCTTTTTTCGGAAGAAAACAGGGCGAAATGACCGAAACCGGGGCGTAAAACCCCGCTTTTTTTCGCAAAAGAGAGAAAAACGCCCGCTTTGTCGGTTTAATTTGCAAAAACGGTTGCAAAAAATTGCAAAACGTAGTATAATACAGAAAGTCTACACGCTCATTCTGCAAGATGGCGGAATGAAAAATGCAAAAATCAGGAGAACGGGATGCGTTACAACGAAATGAAGCGCGAGGAGCTGATCCGGGAACGGAACGCTCTTCTCGAACAGTACGAGGCATATCGGAGCGAGGGGTTGAAACTCGACCTTTCGCGCGGCAAACCCGCGGCGGATCAGCTCGATCTGTCGATGGATCTTCTTAACGCGCCGCTTGCCGCCGCCGATTGCGTCGTCGACGGTTTCGACTGCCGGAACTACGGTTGCCCGTGGGGGCTTCCCTCGATGCGGCGCTTCTTCGGGGAATTGCTCGGCGTTCCCGCAGAGCAGGTGATCGTCGGCGGGAACTCCAGTCTTGCCCTGATGTACGGGACGATCTCGCGCGCGATGCTCTTCGGACTTGCGAACTCGCCCGCTCCCTGGTCGACCGTACCGGACCGCAAGTGGCTCTGCCCCGCGCCGGGTTACGACCGGCACTTCGCCATCACCGAAAAGATGGGCTTTGAGTTGATCCCGGTCGACATGACGCCGGAGGGACCCGATCTGGATCAGGTCGAGCGGCTGGCGCAGGATCCCGCCGTCAAGGGGATGTGGTGCGTGCCGAAGTACGCAAACCCCACCGGCGTCACCTACTCCGACGCGACCTGCCGCCGTCTTGCGAAGATGAAGACCGGGGCGCCCGACTTTACCGTGATGTGGGACAACGCCTACGCCGTCCACGATCTTGCCGACCGTGGCGATGAGCTCGCGAACATTTTTGAACTCGCAAAGGAAGCGGGGAACGAGGACCGCTTCATCGCGTTCACCTCGACCTCCAAGATCACGTTCCCCGGCGCCGGGGTCTCCGCGATGGCGGCAAGTTCCGCCAACCTCGACGCGGCGAAGAAGTATCTTGCCGTCGAGACCATCGGCTACGATAAACTGAACCAACTCCGGCACCTGAAGTATCTGAAAAACGCCGAGGGGGTCAAGACCCAGATGGCGCGGCACAGAGCCCTGCTCGAGGGGAAATTCCGCATCCTTGAACAAACCCTTTCGCGCGACCTCGACGGGCTCGGGATCGCGGAGTGGACCCACCCGAAGGGCGGCTATTTCGTCAGTCTGGATCTTCCCGACGGGTGCGCCAAGCGCACCTACGAACTGGCAAGGGAGGTCGGCGTGACGCTGACCCCCGCCGGCGCGACCTTCCCCTACGGACGCGATCCGCGCGACCGTAACCTCCGGCTCGCCCCGACCTGCTCGACGACGGCGGAACTCGGTATCGCCGCCTCGATCTTGACGGTCGCCGTCCGGCTTGCCGCCATCGAAAAACTGCTCTGACGTTTACCCTCCGGGCGACCGTACCGTCCCCGCCGGACGGTCGGATGGCGCGCCCGGTCTCCTTGCTTTTCCCGCCGGGATCCCGCCCGGCGGGTTTTCCTTTGCAAAAAAGTCCCGCGTCGGGTGACTTTTTTCGCGAAAGGGGTTGCATATCACGTTATTTTGTGTTACAATAGGATGAAAACGGAAAACGAGGGGGCGACAAAGAGTATGGGATTGGGCGAAAACCTGAAACAGAGGCGCAAGGCGCTGAAACTGACCCTGGAGGACGTGGCGGCGGAGGTCGGCACCAGCAAGCAGACCGTTCAACGCTACGAGAGCGGACAGATCGCGAACATCCCGCAGGAGAAGATCGAGCGGCTGGCGGCGGCGCTCGGCACGACGCCGGCGGCGCTGGTCGGATGGGAGGAGAGCCCCGACGCTGAGGGAAAACTCTTTCCGATCCGGGTGCGGCGCGTGCCTATGCTCGGCAAGATCGCCTGCGGCACGCCGATCTACGCCGAGGAGGAGTACGGCACCTATCTTGCCGTCGACGAGAAACTCGACGTCGATTTTTGTCTTCGCGCCTGCGGGGACAGCATGACCGGCGCACGCATCAACGACGGGGATCTGGTGCTGGTGAAGAAGCAGGAGGCGGTCGACAACGGCGAGATCGCCGCCGTGGTCGTCGAGGGGGAAGCGACCCTGAAACGCGTCTACTACTACCCCGAGAAACAAAAACTGATCCTGACCCCGGAAAACCCCCGGTACGAACCGCTGGTTTACATCGGGTCGGAACTCGACAGGATCCAGATACTCGGGAAAGCCGTGGCATTCCAAAGCCGTTTGCATTGACGACGCGCGCCTGACGGCTTCTTCTGGCGCGGTCAGGTATAGAAAGATACCAAAAAGCAAGCCGCCCGCCGGAAAACCGGCGGGCGGCGTTTAAGGTGTTTGTCAGCGGATCTGGCAGTTCTTGATCGCGTATTCGAGAAACAGATTGATCAGATCGTTTCGGGAGCGGTTGGTTTCCTTTGCGATCGCTTCCAGTTTTTCGACCGTTTCCTCGGGGAGCCGTACCGAAAAAACACGGTGTCCGTCCTCGCCTTTCATCTTTTTCCTTTGTACGATCAACTTCTCCGGCATCACTCTCACCCCCTGTCAATAGTATACCTTGACAAACTCACAATAGATATGTTATAATGTGTAACATACCAGAGAACGGGGAGAAGAACGAAACCGTCGGGCAAATAGAATAAACGAATAGTTTATTGACTGGATAATACAAATATGGTATAATGAAACCGTCTTTGACCGGTGGGTCCTGCGCTTTTTCGGGGGGCCGCCGGAGACGGGTTTGGCTTTGTTGTTATCACGGGACCATGGAAGAGAAAAAGAAGAAAAAACTCGGCTGGAAACGCACGTTTCAGAACAACGGATATATGATCGGGCTCATTATGAAAGCGAGCCCCGGTCTTTTTTGGATCGCGCTGCTGCATAACGTTCTGTCGGCTACGCATTCGTTTTTGTTCCAGACGTATCTGTTCAAATACACCTTGAACGCCCTGCAGGAGGGCAAGCCGCTCAAAACGGTCATCCTGACGATCTCGCTGATCGCCGCTTTCGGGATCGTCGGTTTCGTCGTCTACCGCATTCTGTGGCGGTATTATGAGAAGCGGTATCCGGTCGTGGACGCGTATTTCCAGAACCTTTTGCAAAAGAAAGCGGCGGAAGTGGATCTTGCGTGCTACGAGGACCCGGTCTTCTACGACGATTACGTCAAGGCGATCAGCGCGGCGACCGACAAGGCGTACGATACGATGAACAATCTGCTGGCTTTCGTCTGGATCGTGATCTACGTTTCCGGCGCGGCTGTCTTGATCTCGACGATCGACCCGATCTTTCTTCTGCTTGCGCTCACGCCCTTGATCTACACGCTTCTGATCGGGCGTCGGCGCAATCGGATCAAACACGAATACGATATGAGAAACAAGGAGGTCGGGCGGCAGAAAGACTACGTCCGCCGGACCTTCTATCTGCGCGATTTTTCCAAAGAGATGCGTTTGACCGAGATGTGGAAAGTGATGTACAAACGCATGCACGACAGCGTGGCGGAGATGAAAAGCATCGTCCGGCAGTACGGATACAAGATGATGTTCTTCCGCTATCTGTTCGACGTCATTTACGATCTTCTGGTCGGGACGGGGACCATCGTTCTCGCGGCGTACAAGACGCTGGTGAAAAAGACGATGCTGATCGGCGACTGCTTCGTCGTGATCAATTCGATCACCGGCGTCGCCGCCAACTTGGAGTACGTCGGGGAGGTCTTCGTCAATCTCCATGAGAACGCGCTCTACGCCGAAAACCTGCGCCATTTCCTCGACTACGAGGTGAAGATCGCACAGGACGAAAACGCGCCCGCCGTCCCCGCCTTTTCAAAACTGGAACTCAAAAACGTGTCTTTCTCCTACGGGGGACAGGATACGCCCGCGCTCTCCGGCGTCAACCTGACCGTCCGGGCGGGGGAGCGGATCGCCGTCGTCGGGCACAACGGCGCGGGCAAAACGACGCTTGTTAAACTGCTGCAGCGGCTGTACGACCCGAGCGAGGGCGCGATCCTTTTGAACGGGGAGGATATCAAGACCTATCGGCTCTCCTCCTATCGCGATCTCTACGGGATCGTGTTTCAGGACTACCGGCTGTTCGCCACGTCAGTCGCGGAGAACGTGCTGCTGCGCGGGAACGTGACCGACGAGGACAGGGAAAAGGTCAAGGACGCGCTGAAACGCGCGGGCGTTTACGACAAGATCGAGGAACTCCCGGGCGGGGTCGACGCCACCGTGACCAAAGAGTTCGATAAGGACGGCGCCGTCTTCTCGGGCGGCGAGGCGCAGAAGATCTCGATCGCGCGGCTGTTTGCCGGGGAGCAGGAGATCGTGATCATGGACGAGCCGACCTCCGCCCTCGACCCGATCGCGGAGCAGGAAATGTACCGCAATATGTTCGACGCCTGCAAAGGGAAGACGGTCATCTTCATTTCGCACCGTCTTTCCAGCGCGACAATGGCGGACCGCGTCTATATGTTTGAAAACGGCGCGGTCATCGAAGAGGGGAAACACGCCGAACTGCTTGCCAAAAACGGGAAATACGCCGAAATGTGGCACAAGCAGGCAGACGCCTATTCAATGAGAGAGGAGGCGACGGCGTGAAACAAGACAACGTAAAACAGGAGAAAAAAGAGCGGCACAGTTTCGGGCACGTTTCCCGCAACCTGTACTTTATGCTCCGTTACTCGTTCAAGTACGCCCCCTCCTATACCTTCGTCACGCTCGGGGAGGCGCTCGGACGGGGCGGATGGCACGTCCTCCAGGTTTTGTTCATCAAGTACCTGTTCGACGCGATCGAGGCGGGGGTCGAGTTCAAAACCGTTCTCTTCTGGAGTTTGCTCGTCGTCGGGTACAATATCTCGTTCGAACTGTTCAACAAATGGCGCCTGGAGGTCTACCGACCGAGGATCCGGCTGGTCC
This sequence comes from uncultured Clostridia bacterium, assembly GCA_946404035.1. Classification (GTDB taxonomy): domain Bacteria; phylum Bacillota; class Clostridia; order Oscillospirales; family CAG-272; genus UBA1740. Next base: position 12,189 of record CAMJCC010000017.1, read on the forward strand.
TGCACGAGGGGATCCAGAACGAACTCTACAAACAGGCGCGGGAACTGGATCAATGCTGTTACGACGACCCCGAGTTCTATAACGATTTCATCTGGGCGATCCGGGAGGCGGACAACCGCACGGGTGAGATCATGGAGAATTTCAGCATCTTCATCAATCGCGTCGTGTCGAGCGCCGTCATCCTCGTCCTGCTCGCGACGATGGACTGGATCGTCGCGGTCACGCTTGCCGTGGCGGTCGGTCTCGGCTTCGTCTTCCGCAATAAACTGAACAAGGTCAACTACAAAAAGAACGAGGAACTCAACCCGATCACGCGCAAGTTGAGTTATATCGGGCGCGTCTTCTACCTGCCCGATCATCAGAAAGAACTGCGGCAGGGCGGGATCGCCGAGCATTTGCAAGAGGAATACCAGAGGACGACCGGGACCCGGGTCGCGTGTATCGAAAAGTACGCGGGAAAGGTACTGGCGCTCTCGCTTATCATCGGGTTTTTGTCGGATCTGATCCCCCACACGGGCATCGTCGCCTATCTCGTCATCCGGTTCCTCGTCGATCCCGGCCTTTCGCTCGGTTCGTTTTCGGCAAGCATCACGGCGACCTTCAAACTGTTCTGGACCATCAACGACATCGGCAACTATCTCACCAAGTTCCACGAACACAGTCTGTATATTGAAAAAGTAAGAAAGTTCGTCGGATACCGGCCCACGATCAAGGGGGACGTTACCGGCGTTCCCGCGTTTGATACGTTGTCGGTCCGGGGACTTTCGTTCGCGTACCCGTTCTCAAAAGACGGAAAGGAGGCGCTGTCCGGGATCGATCTGGAGATCCGGAGAGGGGAAAAGATCGCGTTCGTCGGGTACAACGGCGCGGGGAAGACCACGCTCATCAAACTGCTGATGCGGCTCTACGACGCGACGGAGGGCAAGATCCTCTATAACGGGCAGGACATCACCGCGTTCTCGCCCGCCGAGTACCGCAAGCATATCGGCGCGGTGTTCCAGGACTACACGGTCTTCGCCGCTACGGTCGGGGAGAACGTGATGGGCGGGGAATATACCGAGGCGGACGAGCCGGCGGTCCGGGCGGCGCTGACGGCGGCGGCGTTCGACGACAAGCTGGAAAAACTGCCGAACGGGATCCAGACCCAACTGACGACCGAGTTCAGCAAGGAGGGCGTCGGACTGTCGGGCGGCGAAGCGCAGAAGATCGCCATAGCGCGGGTGTTCGCCAGACCCTACGAACTGATCGTGATGGACGAACCGTCCAGCGCCCTCGACCCCATCGCGGAATACAAGATCAATCAGTCCATCATCCGGCAAGCCGAGAGCAAGACCGTCATCTTTATCTCGCACCGTCTTTCCACCACGCGGATGGCGGACCGCATCTATATGTTCGATAACGGGAAGATCGTCGAGTGCGGCTCGCACGACGAACTGATGCGCCAGAACGGCAAGTACGCCGAGATGTACCGCGTCCAGGCGGAGAAATACCGCGACGCGGTCTGACCGCTGAATAAGCAAAAAGCCGTCCGCCGGAAAACCGGCGGGCGGCGGTGTTTTGTTTTTAGGGCGGCGCTTTACTGACCGAGGAACGCCCGGATCAGTTCGATCTGACGTTTGACCGAAACGGGGGAGGTGCCGCCCTCGCTCGTCCGGCGGGTGACGCAGCGGTCGAGGTCGATCGCGTCGAAGACGTCGGCGTCAAAGAGGTCGCTGTACTCCCGGTAGACCGAGAGGGGAAGCGTCCCGAGTTCGCAGCCGTCCGAAAGGCACCGGGCGACCAGTTGCCCCGTGATCTTGTACGCGGTGCGGAAAGGCATCCCTTTCGCGGTGAGATAGTCGGCGCAGTCGGTCGCGTTGATAAATCCCTTGGCGGCGGCGGCACGCATATTCTCTTTGCAGACCCGCGCCGTTTTCAGCATCGGCGGGAAGATGGTCAGGCACTTAGAAAGCGTGTCGACGCTGTCGAAGATCGCCTCTTTATCCTCCTGCATATCCTTGTTGTACGCAAGCGGAAGCCCTTTCATGATGGTCAGCAGCGCGATCAGGTCGCCGTAGGCGCGCCCGGTCTTGCCGCGGATCAGTTCCGCCATATCGGGGTTCTTTTTCTGCGGCATGATGCTGGACCCCGTGCTGTACGCGTCGTCGAGTTCGAGAAACTTGAATTCCCACGAGGAGAACAGTACGATCTCCTCCGAAAAGCGCGAGAGGTGCATCATCGAGATCGCGACGGCAGAGGCGATCTCGATCGCGAAATCGCGGTCGGAAACGCCGTCCAGACTGTTGGCGGTCACGCCGTCCATACCGAGTTTTTTGGCGACCGCCCCCCGGTCGGTCGGGTAGGTGGTCCCGGCGAGCGCGCAGGAGCCGAGCGGCGAGACGTTCATCCGGGTCAGGGCGTCGATGAAACGCTCCATATCCCGCTGGAACATCATGGCGTATGCCATCAGGTAGTGTCCGTAGGTGATGGGCTGCGCCCGCTGCAGGTGGGTGTAACCCGGCATCACGGTGTCGGCGTGCTCCTCCGCGACGTCGCAGATGGTCGCCATCAGGTTTTTCAGTTTTTCGATCAGATCCATCCCGGCGTCGCGCAGATGCAGCCGCACGTCGAGCGCGACCTGGTCGTTCCGGCTGCGCGCCGTGTGGAGCCGCCGTCCGACTTCTCCTAACCGTTTGGTCAGTTCCGCCTCGACGAACATATGCACGTCCTCGCCGCCTGCGGAGAAGTCCAGCCGACCCTCTTTCAGGTCGGACAGGATCTCGCCCAGCCCGTCGATCAGGGTCGCGGCGTCCTCTTTGGAAATGATGCCCTGCTGCCCGAGCATGGCGGCGTGCGCCATCGAGCCGCGGATATCGGCCTCGTACATTTTGCAGTCAACGGAAAGCGACGAGTTGAACTCGTCCGCGGTGCGATCCAGTTCCCCTTGGAACCTGCCCGCCCACATTTTGTCGGTCATACCGTTCTCTCTTTCGTTCAGTCGGAGGTCCCCTCCGTGATCGGGAGTTCTCCGTAGTCAAAGGTGATCGTATTCAGAATGATCTCCTGCGCTCTTTCGTAGGCGACCTGCGAGTAGATCTTTTCGACGGAGTATTCCGCCAGAACGTCCTCGACCGTCGCGGTCTCGGCCTCGGTCCCGTTTTGCTCCGCCTGCTGGTCCAGTTGTTCCTGGCGCTTCGCCACCTGGTCCAGCACCCACTTCTTCGCGTCCTCCTCGGTGATGGCGTCGCCCTCGAGCCGGACGATCATATTGAGCACCATCATCTGGCGGACCAGGCGCGACGCCTCGTTGTGCTGATACGCCTCCCAGTCGGCGTCGAAGCGAAGCCCGTAGTACCAGCGCCCCGCGTCGGCGATGTCTTCAAACGGGGTGTAGCCGTAGTACATGTAGTACATGTAGTTGTAGTAGGTGTAGTAGTAGGTGACCTCGTCGTTCATCTCCGTTTCGTACCGTTCCGCCTCTCCCTCGGGATAGGCGTCCTCGAAATGCAGGACCTTGAAGAGTTCCTCCATCGTGCGGATGAGCTTGTAGGTGCGGAGATTGCTGACCTTGTTCTGGCGCAGCCAGTTCTTCAGATCCAGACGGAGCGCGGCGACCACGTCCTCTTCCTCGGTCTCAAAGCCGAGCTTGTTGAGGATGAAGTCCTCGGTCAGTTCGGGGATATTGAAGCCGTCCTGGATCCCCTTGATCTCGACGTCGAAACGGGCGGGTTTGCCCGCGAGATCGGCGTTTTTGTAACTCTCGGGGAACGTGACCTCGATCCGCTTGGGGCTTTCCGCCGAGGTGTCGGCGGGGACCGTACCGATCAGGGCGTCCTCAAACCCGGCGATGAAACTGCCCGAGCCGATCTTGAGCTCGGCGGGGTCGTCGCTGCCGACGTTGCTGCCGCCCTGGAACGCGTAGTCGTCCGCGTAGCCGGTGTAGTAGACCGAGACCTTGTCGCCCGGCGCGATCGCGCGGTCGGTCACGGTCTCTTCGCCCTCGATGATGCCGACGATCCGGATCTCGAAGCGCACGGTCTTGCCGACGAGTTTCGGGTTGGTGTAATCGGGCTCGGGCTGTTCTGCGCCCTCGCCCGCTTCCGCCGCTTCGGCGGCGAGCGCCACGTAGATCGGAACTTTATGTTCCGCCGGCACGACGAGGTCCGCGGTCTTGAAGAGGTTGTCCTTGTCGGTCTCGTCGGGGCGCTTGCCGATCAGTTGGTTCTCGAGATCCGCAAAGAAGAAATCGCCCGACCCGACGACGAAGGTAAAGGGGTCCGCGTCCTCGGTATTGCTCCCGTCGTCAAAGGGGAAGTCGTCGGTGTAGCCGGTGTAGTAGATGTAGACCGTATCGTCCGCTTTCACCGCCGCGTCGGTCTTCATGACTGGGGTGCGGTAGCTGGGGAGCAGCTGGTCGTTCAGATACTCGTCCACGTCCTCGTCGGTCACGTCGAGCGAAACGCGGAGGTTGAGATAGTCCTCGCGGCTGATGGTGAGATACGCCGAGAGGTCGGAATGATAGTAATCGAAGGTCGGATCCGCCGTCGAGGTCAAGTCGAAGTTCAGCGCCGGATCTTTCTTCTTTTTCTTGCAGGCGAAGAGCGAGAAAAGAAGCGAGGCGGCAAGGAGGATCAGGATGACGGAGCGGAGAAGTTTTATCGGTTTCATATCCAAGGTCCTTTTCTTTTTGAATTCCCCGCGCGGGCGTCCCGCCGGGGTGCGAAGAATAACGAAAGATAGTAATAGTATAGAGGACGAGGCGTGAAAAGTCAAGCGAAAAGTTGTGAACAATCGTCAGAGAGGGGAATTTCCTCGAAGCGTGACGGAACCTTCTCGCCCCTTTTTTTGAAAAAAACTTGCAATCAAAACCGACCTTTGCTATAATGATGTAGAAGAGCCATTGTTTTCCTCGTTAGAGGAAACGGAAGAAGGAAACCGATGTCCGATCGTATCACTGCCCCGGAGGGGGAAGCATTTTCGTATATCAAAGAGAACGTCGCGCGCGTCCAAGCCGAACTTGCCGCGGCGGCAAAAGAGGCGGGCGTGCCCGTCCCGCGCCTGATCCCCGTGACCAAGAGCGCCGCCCCGGAGGAGTTCCTCGCCCTGATGCGGGCGTTTCCCGGCGCCGCGGCGGAGAATCGGGTGCAGGCGTGGCGCGAGCGCGAAGAGTTGCTTTCGGCGGCGGGTCTTCCCGCGCCCGAATGGCACCTGATCGGCTCTCTTCAGGTCAACAAGGTCAAATACGTGGTCGGCAAGGTCGCCCTGATCCAGTCGGCGGACAGCGAGAAACTGATCCGCGAGATCGGTCGGATTGCCGAAGCCCGGGGCGTGCGGCAGGATATTCTGATCGAGATCAACAGCGGGCGCGAGCCCGACAAGGGCGGCGCGCTCCCCGAGGAGGCGGAGGCGCTCGCCGAGTTTGCCCGTTCGGTCCCCGGCGTTCGCCCGGTCGGACTGATGACGATGGGCCCCGTTCTGACGGACCCCGACGACTACCGCCCCTATTTTGCAAGTACGCGCGAACTCTCGGAAAAACTCGCCTCCAAGGGGCTGTTTGAAACCGACGCGCCCGTCCTCTCGATGGGGATGAGCGACAGCTATCTGCCCGCCGTGCGGGAGGGCGCCACGATGGTCCGGGTGGGCCGGGCGCTGTTCCGGCACGAAAACGGTCAATGACAGGAAGGATGGACAAGCCATGAGTTTCTTCAGAAAAGCGAAAAACGACGCCGGCGACGGATACGCGGGTTACTACGACGCGCCCGCCGTGACCCCGGTGCAGGCGCCCGCCGTCGGGGACATCCCCGAGAAGACGCCCGGGACGGCGCTCAATCTCAGCGGGAACAATATGGAACTCAAAGTGATCTACCCGATGGCTTTCGGGGACGTGTCGGAGATCGCCGACCATCTGCTCTCCGGGCGGACGGTCTTTCTCAATCTGGAAAAGACCGACCGGGAGATCAGCCGTCGCGTGATGGACTTCGTTTCCGGGGTCGCCTACTGCATCGACGGGAACATCCGTCGGGTCGCCGTTTCGACCTATATCGTTTCTCCGAAATCGGTCGACGTGTCCGAGACCGGAGAGGAGGCGGCTCCGGAGGATCCGGACTTCACCTGATATGCATACCGTCGCTTTGCTTCTCTCCCGAACGGTGCTCGTCGCCCTCGGGTTCATCGAGATCTGTATGCTGCTGCGGGCGATCCTGTCGTTTTTCGTCGACCAGGAGGGCGTGCTGTTCACCTTTTGCATCGCCGTGACCGAGCCGGTGATCCTGCCTTTCCGGGTGCTGCTTTCACGCTTCGAGGCACTTGACAGACTGCCGCTCGACATACCGTTTCTCGTTACCTATATCGCGCTTGCGATCTTGGGCGGGGTACTGCCCGTCATTACGTAAACAAGGGGGTTCCGTGCCGGATGAAAACCAAATGGTCCAAACGCCTGCTCTCGCTCGGCGCGGTGATCCTCGGCGTGCTTGTCGACGCCCTGACCAAATTGCTCGCCGTCAAGCGCCTGAAAGGGGAGGACCCGGTCCCGCTGTGGCGGGGGGTCCTTCGTTTTTCCTACGTGGAGAACCCCGGCGCCGCCTGGGGGATCTTTTCGGAGCACCGCTGGGTGTTCATGGTGTTCTCGGCCGTCGCCATCGCCGTGATCGTGGTCTACCTGATCCGGCGCGATCCGCCGCTCTCGCTCTACCTCTCGCTCTCGCTGATCTTATCGGGCGGGATCGGGAATATGATCGACCGCACCTTCCGGGGCGTCGTCGTCGATTTCATCGAGTTCTATCTGTTTGAGTTCCCGGTATTCAACGTGGCGGACTGCCTCGTCGTGATCGGCTCCGGGCTGCTCGTCTTCTGGCTGATCTCGGACACCGTCCGGGAGAGAAAAGAAAAGAAGAACGGGGAAGCCCAAGACGGAGGAAAAACAAAATGATCCGGCGGGTCGGAGAGGACGCCGCCGGGATGCGGCTGGACGCCTTTCTTGCGCGGGAAGAGGACGACGATCTTCCCGCTCTTTCTCGTTCTGCCGCCGCCAAACTGATCGCTTCCGGCAAGGTCGCGCTGAACGGAAAGCCCGCCGACAAAAACGACCGGCTGACCCCGGGGGATCTGGTCGAGTTCACCGTTCCGGAGCCCGTGCAGATCGACGCGCAGCCGGAGGACATCCCGCTCGACGTCGTGTACGAGGATAAAGACCTTTTGGTCGTGAATAAGCCGTCCGGGATGGTGGTGCATCCCGCGCCGGGCAACCCGTCGGGGACGCTGGTCAACGCCCTGCTGTACCGTTGCCGGGGCGAGCTTTCCGGGATCAACGGCGCGCTGCGCCCGGGGATCGTGCATCGGATCGACAAGCAGACCAGCGGGCTGCTCGTCGTGGCGAAGACCGACGAGGCGCACCGCAAACTGGCGGCGGAACTCGAGGGGCATCATATCACGCGCGAATATCACGCGCTGGTGCAGGGCGGGTTTGCAAACGATGCGGGGACCATCGATCTGCCGATCGGTCGGCACCCCGTCGACCGCAAGCGGATGGCGGTCATCCGGGACGGGCGCACGGCGCGTCCCGCCGTCACGCACTATACCGTCGCCGAACGGTTCGGCGACGTGACCTATCTGGTATTGACGCTGGAGACCGGGCGGACGCATCAGATCCGCGTCCACCTCTCCTCGCTTGGGCATCCCCTGCTCGGGGATACCGTCTACGGCGGGGGGAACACCCCGTTCGAGCGCCGTCACAAGGATCTTTTTGACGGGCAGTGCCTGCACGCCGCCCGCCTGACTTTCAAACATCCCGTAACGGGCAAGGAGATGACCTTTACCTGTCCTCTCCCGCCCGACTTTACCGCTCTGCTCGACATTTTGCGCCGGGAGAGGGGCGGCGCGGGGACCGACGTCGGAGGGGAAGTATGACGATACTCAGCGCCTCGGGTCTGTCGCTCTCTTTCGGCGCGACGCCGATCTTGGAGAACGTCACGTTCGGGGTGAACGAGGGGGAACACGTGGGGGTCATCGGCGTCAACGGCGCCGGGAAGACCTCCCTTTTCCGTTTGCTCGCCGGGACCTATACTCCCGACGCGGGCAGCGTCACCGTCCTGCGCGGCAAGACCCTCGGACTTCTGGAACAGAACACCGACCTGACCCCACTCGGGGACGTGTCGGTGCTGGATTATATGATCGCGGGGTTCCCGCACCTTCTGGAACTGGAAAGCGAGATCGCGCGGGTCGAGGGGACGATCGGCGGGCTTTCCCCGACGGAGGCGGTCTCCGCCGGGGCGAAACTTGATGCGCTCCACCGCCGCTACGCCGCCGAGGGCGGGCTGGAGTTCCGCGCCAGGTGCCGGAGCACGCTGCTTCGGCTGGGCTTTACCGAGGAGCAGATCGGGGCGAGCGTCCCGACCCTGTCGGGAGGGCAGCACACCCGCATCGCGCTGGCGCGCCTGCTTGCGCAGGAGCCCGATATCCTGATGCTCGACGAGCCGACCAACCACCTGGATATCTCCGCCCTGACCTGGCTGGAGGAGTTTCTGTCCTCCTACTCCAAGACGGTTTTGGTCATCTCGCACGACCGCTATTTCCTCGACCGCGTGACGACCAAGACCCTGCTGATCGATCACCGGCGCGCCGCGCTCTACCACGGCGGGTACACGCAGGCGAAAGAACAGCAGCAGAAGGACGCCGACGCGCTGGAGCACCGCTACAAGGAACAGCAGAAAGAGATCGCGCGCATCCGCGCCAACATCGAGTTTCAGCGGCGGTGCGGGCAGGAGCACAACTTCGTCACCATCCGCGCAAAGGAAAAACAGCTCGGCAGGATGGAAAAGATCGAGTTGGCGCCCCGCCCGGGGCGGGACGTGCGGATGTCCTTTTCGTCGGACGGCGGGATCGCAAACGACGTTCTGACGGTGAGGGACCTGACCTTTTCCTATACCGGGACGCCCCTGCTCTCGCATCTTTCGTTCGCCGTCAAGCGCGGGGAGCGGGTGCTGATCCTGGGGGACAACGGATGCGGGAAGTCGACGCTTTTAAAGCTTATTCGGGGGGGTCTTGTCCCCCAAAGCGGCAGGATCGTCTTCGGCGAGCGGATCACCTACGGTTTTTACGACCAGGAGAACCGGGACCTGACTGCCACCAACACCGTCTTTGACGAACTGCGCGCCGCTTATCCCGGGAAGACCGACGGCGAGATCCGCTCGACCCTGGCGCTCTTCCTCTTTTCGGGGGAGGACGTGTTCAAGTCGGTCGGGGCGCTCTCGGGCGGGGAACGCGCGCGGTTGACCCTTGCCAAACTGATGCTGAAACCGGTCAGCGTCCTGATCCTGGACGAGCCGACCAACCACCTGGATATCGGATCGCGGGAGGCGCTCGAGACCGCGGTCGCGGCGTTTGACGGGACGGTCGTCGCCGTATCGCACGACCGCTACTTCATCGACCGGGTCGCCACCCGGATCATCGAACTGGATCGGGCGGCGGACGGCGGGGTCGCCGAGTACCCGGTCGCGGACGCCGGTTCCGCCTACGCCGAATACCTGCGCCTGCGGGACGCCGCGCGGGAGGATAAACGCGCGTCGCAAACCGCTCCCGCCTCCGTCAGCCGGCAGAAAGAACTCTTTGAAGCCGGCCGCCGCGCCGCGGCGGAACAACGTGCCGAAGCCAAGCGCCGCGAGCGGGCGGAAAAGCGCATCCCGGAGATCGAAGCCGAACTTGCCGCGCTTGAAACCGAGCTCTACACGACCGCCGCGCAAAACTACGTGCGGGCGGGCGAGATCGAACAGAGAAAAGCGGAACTCGAAGAGGAACTGCTGTCTCTTTACGAGCTGACTATGTAGGATCGGGCGCCGGTTGGATCGAGATCCCGTTGTAGACGCTCTCAAAACACCCGTCCCCGCCCTCCGCCGTCGCGCGCACGCCGAGGACGTGGAGGAAGCGTACGAAGTCAAAGTCGTATTCGTCCAGCCGTTTGCCGTACACGTCGAGCGACTGTGCCGCGACCAAGGGCGTTTTGTCGGGGTCCCGCCCGACCAACAGCATCGAGTGGAAAACCCCCTCCCCGTCTCGCCCGATCTGCACGACGTCCCCTGGCTCGAGCCGCGCCTCCTCGGTTTCCTCACCGAACGGACCGAGCCCCCGGTTCTGCGTCAGGAACCGGTAGAAAAAGTCCACCCCGGTCCAGGAGGCGGTGCGCTCGTTTTGGGTGATATAATACCAACCGAAGACCGGCGTGTAGTTCATCATACACGAACCGGCGTAAAGCGACTGACTGACGAAATTGGTGCAGTTGCCCCCGATCCCGGAAAAGTCGTAGAAGACCGGGTTGCGCATCGTCGCCCAGCGTTCGGCGTACTGTACCGCGCGCTCGCGGCGGTAGGGTCGGACAACGAACATTTCTGCCCTCTCTTTCTATAAAAATAACTGAAAGAAACTTGTCGGAACCCCTTGCTTTTTTGCCCGAAATGATGTATAATAAACCCATCTTTTTCCGGGGCTCCCGAAACAGGATATGCGGCGGGACCCGGTCCGGTTCCGCCGCCGTCGTATTCCGCCCCGAGATCAAAAAACAACTGGAGGATAGAGCCCATGCAAAACAACGTCCGCCCCGAAAGTATGAAACGGATCAATACCCCCGAACTTGCCAAAGCGTTCATTGAGGAACAGGTCGCCGCGCTCAAAAAACAGATCGGGGACGGCAAGTGTCTGCTCGCTCTGTCCGGAGGCGTCGACTCGTCGGTCTGCGCCGCGCTGCTGATCAAAGCGATCGGCCGCAACCTGGTCTGCGTCCACGTCAACCACGGTCTGCTCCGCAAGGGCGAACCCGAGCAGGTGGTCCGCGTTTTCCGCGACCAGATGAACGCCAACCTGATCTACGTCGACGCCGTCGACCGCTTCCTCGATAAGCTGGCGGGCGTCAGCGATCCCGAGCAGAAGCGCAAGATCATCGGCGCCGAGTTCATCCGCGTCTTCGAGGAAGAGGCGAGAAAGCAGGAGGGGATCAAGTTCCTCGGCCAGGGGACCATCTACCCCGACATCCTCGAGAGCGTCGGCGTGAAAGCGCATCACAACGTCGGCGGACTTCCCGCGGATCTGCAGTTCGAGTTGGTCGAGCCGGTCAAGTTCCTCTACAAGGACGAGGTCCGCTGCGTCGGTCGGGAACTCGGTCTTCCCGACGGGATGGTCAACCGTCAGCCGTTCCCGGGTCCCGGGCTCGGCGTGCGCTGCACCGGCGCGATCACCCGCGACCGTCTGGAAGCCGTCCGCGAGAGCGACGCCATCCTTCGCGAGGAGTTCGAGAAGAACGGGCTTGCCGGCAAGGTGTGGCAGTACTTCACCACCGTTCCCGATTACCGCTCCACCGGTATCGTGGACAACAAGCGCACCTGGGCTTGGCCGGTCATCATCCGTGCGGTCAACTCGGTCGACGCCACCAGCGCCACGATCGAGGAGATCCCCTATCCGCTCCTGAAGCACATCGTCGACCGGATCCTTTCCGAGGTCAAGGGCGTCAACCGCGTCCTCTACGACCTCTCGCCGAAACCGGTGGCGACGATCGAATGGGA
>CAMJCC010000018.1 GCA_946404035.1 uncultured Clostridia bacterium
CGGATCTGCGAGGTCGAAAGCGAACGGCAGGAGGTACGGGCGATCAGGTCATCGAGGGATACGGCGTCTTGCGCCGCGTCGACAAGACGCGTAACAAGTCCGCCGTCAAGACCGGTCACGCGCGCAAGAGCGGCGGGATCGGACGCTATCAGATGCGCCAGAATGGCGTCGGAAAGCCGGGGGTAAACGGATGCGGGGACCGAATGCTCGTCAAGAGCGGACTTCCAGAGCAAACGGGTTTCTGCCGGGATATATCTATAGAAGAATTCAAGTTTCTGTTCGCCGAGAAGAGCTCGAAGAGCGGTCGCACTGACGAATTCTTCATCGTCGGGGCGGTCGCTGTCGTACTTTCCGCCGACGCGTTTGACGGCGAACGGCTCGATCTTTGGCTCGACGGATTGAAGGGCTTTGAGATACCCGACGGCAAGCAGGTCGTTGGGGCCCACGCCGTCGTTAAACGTCACCGGATCGCTTTCTTTTACGATCTCGCGGATCAGGTCGGGCATCCCGCGCCGGCGTCCGTCCTCCGTGTCGCGAAGAGCGCGCAGTTTATCGGCGGTTTCGGGGGAGGAAAGGAGATCCGCGGCGCGTTGCAGGGCGGCAAGATCGCCGCATTCGGAGCCGAATGCGACTGCGTCGACGCAGCCGAGCGACGCGATCAACTCGACCGACGCGCGGGAAAATGTCTCGGCGCCCGAAACCGAAAAGGGGAACGGGAGTTCCAGAACAAGGTCGAAGCCCGAGATCAGCGCAGTTTTTGCCCGGAAATACGGGTCAGCGACGGCGACGTCGCCCCGTTGGACGAAACAGCCGCTCATCACGGCGAGAACGGCTGTATCCGCTCCGTAGTGCTTTCGGATCGCCTCGAGAAGATACTTGTGACCGTTGTGGAACGGATTGAATTCAGCCGTTACGGCAACGGTTTTCATCTCGTATCTCCTCGTCTGATCTCTTTTTTGTGACCGATTTTGTCTTGACCACTTGAAAATTGCAAGAAAGTGGTTTATAATATGCTTGATTTTGATTTTTCGGAGGAAAAAATGAACGTACTTGTCATCAACGCCGGCAGCAGTTCGCTGAAATATCAGCTGTTCGACACGGCGACGAACGAAGTCAGAGCAAAGGGGAACTGCGAGCGCATCGGCATCGACGGGCGCATCGTCCATAAGATCCCGGGCAAAGAGGATTACGTCAAGGACATCCCCATGCCTAATCATTCGGTCGCGACCAAGATCCTGGTCGAAACGCTGACCGATCCCGTGCTCGGATGCCTGAAGAGCATGTCCGAGATCGAGGCGGTGGGACACCGTATCGTCCACGGCGGTCCGTATTTCTCGGAGTCCGTGCTGCTGACCCAGGAGGTCTACGATACGCTGGACAAGAAGTGCCGCGACCTGGCGCCGCTGCACACCGGGGCGCACCTGCAGGGCATTCGCGGTTGTCTTGACGTGATGCCCGATACTCCGCAGATCCTTGTTTTTGACACCGCGTTCCATCAGACCATGCCGCCCGAAGCGTTCATGTACGGCATCCCGTACAAGATGTACAAGGATTACGCCATCCGCCGTTACGGCGCGCACGGCACCTCTCACCGCTACGTGGCGGGCGAGATGATCAAGCTGATGGGCGGGAAAGCCGAGGGGACCAAGATCGTGACCTGCCATCTCGGCAACGGTTCGTCGATCTCCGCCGTCAAGGACGGAAAGGTGCTGGATACCTCGATGGGCTTTACGCCTCTTGCCGGCGTCATCATGGGCACGCGCTGCGGCGATATGGATCCCGCCGTCGTTCCGTTCATTATGAAGAAGACCGGGATGACCCCAGACGAGATGAGCGACTTTATGAACAAGAAGTGCGGTTTCCAGGGGATCTCCGAGGTTTCGTCGGACTGCCGCGATCTCGAGGCGGCGATCGCCCAGGGCAACGCGCAGGCGAAACTGGCGATGGACATCCTCGGCTACCAGATCAAGCGGTTCATCGGCGCCTACGCCGCGGCTATGGGCGGGCTTGACGCCATTGTCTTTACCGCCGGGATCGGCGAGAACACCGCCTCGATCCGCGAGCGTGCGCTGACCGGGCTGGAGTTCCTCGGCGTGGATTTCGACCGTGCGATCAACGACAAGACCTTCGGCAGATCGGGCGTGACCAAACTCTCGACCGACAAGTCCCGCGTCAAGATCTACATGATCCCGACCAACGAGGAACTGATGATCGCGCAGGACGCTGAAAGACTTGCGAAATCGGCGAAATGAACTTGATCTGCGGGCGCCTTCGGGCGCCCGTTTTTCTTTTCTCTACGACCCTTTTCCCATTATAGCATACCGATTTGCCGTTTGTCAATTTGATGAGAAAAAAAGTCGAAAAATCGAACCGGGTGCAAGTCGGCATGACCTGTAAAGAAAAAAGGGTGCAGACAATTCGATTTTTCCACAATATCTTGACATAAATCTTGATATGTTGTACAATATATTGAGATAGTGATGAAGGGGGGAACGCCGATGCTTGTGATCGGACTTGCGGGCGGAAGCGGAAGCGGTAAGGGGACCGCCTCGAAGCAATTCAAGGCGAGCGGGATCCCCGTGTTTAACTGCGACGCCTGTTACCATCGGATGATCTCCCGAAACGGACCGCTGACCCGCGACCTCGCGGAGGAGTTCGGCGACGGCGTCCTGAAAGCAAACGGCGGGATCGACCGCCGCGCCCTGTTCGCTCGGGCGTTTGGCGACGAAAAGCAGCGGGAAAAACTGAACGCGATCTCCCACCGCCGCATCCTTCTGCGTATGCACGAATGGATCAGGGAAAGGGAGCAAGCCGGTGCCAAAGCCGTCCTGATCGACGCGCCGTTGCTCTTTGAAGCCGGGCTTGACCGCGAGTGCGACCGCACCGTCGTGGTGATCGCACCGCCGGGGGTCCGCATCCAACGGATCGTCCGCCGGGATAAGATCTCACGGGAGGAAGCCGAGCGCCGTATCGCCGCGCAGATCCCGGACGAAGAACTCCGGCGTCGCGCCGACTGCGTATTGCAGAACGACGGCGACCTCGAACAACTGAAGAAACAGGTCGAAGACTTCTTAAATAAAATCAACTGAAAGAGGGCACAAACGATGAATGAAACCGCAAAAACAAAGGGACAGCTCCTCCAGGACAATCTGACGTCGAAGAAAGAAAACATCTTCGAGAAACAGACCGAAAAGCTGGACGCCATCTTCTCCTACGCCGAGGGGTACAAAGCGTTTTTGAACGCGGCGAAGACCGAGCGCGAAGCAGTATGCGAGTTGATCGCGATGGCGAAGAAGAACGGTTTTACCGAATGGAGCTTGGGCGATCCCGTCAAGGCGGGCGGCGCCTACTACTTCAACAACCGCGATAAAAACCTCTTTCTGTTCCGGGTCGGTACGGAAGATATCGCAAAGGACGGCGTGCGCATCATGGCGGCGCATATCGACAGCCCGCGGCTGGACCTGAAACAGGTCCCGGTGTACGAAAAGTCCGGGATGTGCTTTTTTAAGACACACTATTACGGCGGGATCAAAAAGTATCAGTGGACGACCATCCCGCTCTCGCTCCACGGCGTCGTGGTGCTGGAAAACGGGGATGAAGTCACGGTCAAGATCGGGGAGGACGAGAGCGATCCCGTCTTTTATATCAACGATCTGCTCCCGCACCTTGCGCAAAAGCAGTCAGAAAAGCCGCTCGGGACGGCGATCCCTGGCGAAAAACTCAATCTTTTGGTCGGCGGCGTTCCGTATCCCGACCAGAGCGTGAGCGACAGGATCAAACTGAACGTGCTTTCGATCTTGAACGAGACATACGGCATCCGCGAGGACGATTTCGTTTCCGCGGAGATCTCCGCCGTGCCCGCGTTCAAGGCGCGCGACGTCGGGTTTGACCGCGCGTTCATCGGCGCGTACGGTCACGACGACCGCGTCTGCGCCTATCCGATCGCGTCCGCGATCTTCGAGACCGAGGACAGAACGCACACGACGCTGGTCATCCTTGCGGATAAGGAAGAGGTCGGCAGCGACGGGAATACCGGTATGAACTCCATCATCCTACGGGACGTGCTGGACAGCATTTCGTCCTCGCTCGGCGCGGATCCCATCCTGGTCCGCTCTAACTCGACGTGTCTCTCCGCCGACGTGACGGCGGCTTTCGACCCCAATTTTGAGGAAGATCTGGTCTTTGAACTGGAAAGAAAGAATAACGCGTTGATTTCCTGCGGTACCACGATGTGCAAGTACACCGGCTCGAGGGGGAAGTCCTCGACCAACGACGCCTCCGCCGAGTTCGTCGGGACCATCCGTCGGCTGTTCCGCGAGAACGGCGTCACGTTCCAGACAGCGGAACTCGGTCGGATCGACGTGGGCGGCGGCGGAACGGTCGCCAAGTATATTTCTCACATCAACATTGATACGGTCGATATCGGCGTGCCCGTGATCTCGATGCACGCGCCCTACGAGGTCATCTCAAAGGCGGACCTGTACTCGACCTACGAGGCGTTTGCCGCGTTCTGCAAACTATGTCGCAAAAACTGACGCGGGCGCTCGACCGATATAAGGAAATAGAAACCATCCTGGCGTCGCAAGGGGCGTCCGCCGACCCGGAAACCTACGCGTCCTTGATGAAAGAATACCGCGCTCTCTCCGAGATATATGAAAAATCGGAGGAATATTCAAGGGCAGAAAAGGAGATCGAGGATCTGATTGCGTTGCTGGCATCCGAGGATGATCCGGCGCTGAAAGAACTGTGCGAGGGCGAACTCCGCGACGCCAAAGAACGGCTGGAGCGGGTGCAAAAGGAACTGAATTCATTGCTTATACCGCACGATCCAGACGACGACCGCAACGTCATCCTGGAGATCCGGGCAGGCGCCGGCGGCGAGGAAGCCGCGCTGTTTGTTGCCGATCTCTTCCGGATGTATTCGATGTACGCCGAGCGCAACGGGTTCAGGGTCGAGCTGCTCTCCGAGAACCGCACCGAACTCGGCGGGTTCCGGCAGCTTTCCGCGCTTCTTTCCGGGAACGGTGCTTTCGCCCGTTTCCGTTATGAGAGCGGGGTCCACCGCGTTCAGCGCGTGCCCGTGACCGAGGCGCAGGGGAGGATCCAGACCTCGACGGTCACGGTCGCCGTTTTGCCCGAGGTCGGAGAGGTGGAAGTGAACCTCTCGCCCGAGGACGTGAAAATGGAGACCTGCAAGAGCAGCGGGGCGGGCGGACAGCACATCAATAAGACCGAGTCCGCCGTGCGCTTGACCCATCTGCCGACCGGGATCGTGGTCGAGTGTCAGGAAGAGCGCAGTCAGTACAAGAACCGCGACAAGGCAATGAAACTCCTGGCGTCAAAACTCTACGAGATCAAACGGAAAGAACGCGACGACGCCGTGGCGACCGAACGAAAACAGCAGGTCGGGACGGGTGACCGGAGCGAAAAGATCCGTACCTATAACTTCCCGCAGGGACGCGTGACCGACCACCGGATCGGGTACACCGTCTACACGCTCGACGCTTTTTTGAACGGCGAGATCGGCGCGATGATCGACGCGCTCCGTCTACGTGCCGCTGAAGAGAAGTTGGCGGGGAACGATCAGCAAGTTTGAGGGGATCGGTGAAACAGATTGAAGACCGAATACGTTGAACGCCCCGACCTGAAAACCGAGGAGGGGATACAGGGGATTCGCCGCGCGGGAGAGATCATCCGGCGCGGTGGTCTTGTCGTATTTCCGACCGAAACGGTGTTCGGGCTTGGAGGGAACGCGCTGGACGCCGACGCCGCCCAAAAGATCTACGCCGCGAAGGGAAGACCGTCGGACAATCCCCTGATCATTCATATCGCAGATCCCTCCGAGGCGGCGCTATATACCGAAACCTCGGATCTGTTCGTCCGACTGGCAAAACGGTTTATGCCGGGACCCCTGACGGTCGTTTTACCGGCAAAACCCGTGATCCCGAAGACCGTAACAGCAGGTCTTCCGACGGTCGCCGTCAGATGTCCGTCGCATCCCGTCGCGCACGCCCTTATCGCAGCGGCGGGGGTCCCGATCGCGGCGCCGTCGGCTAATCTCTCCGGCTCTCCCTCACCGACCACGTTCGCCCACGTCAAAGAGGATCTGGATGGGCGGGTCGATATGATCCTCGGCGGGGAGTGTTCGATCGGCGTGGAGTCCACCATCGTCCGCATTGACGGCGAAAATGAACTGACCTTGCTTCGTCCCGGCGGGATCACGCCGGAGGAACTCGGGGAATTCGCGCGCGTGACGTTATCTGCCGCCGTCCTTGACAAACTGAAAGAGGGCGAGCGGGTGCAGTCGCCGGGGATGAAATATAAGCACTACGCCCCGAAAACGCCCCTGTATCTCTTGCGGGGCGACCAAACGGCGCGGATGCGCTACCTGGACGCCCAGACCGGAAAGTTCGCCGTGCTGGCGTACACCGAGGAACTTGCGGCGCTGCGTTTCCATCCGGCGTCTCCGGTTCTCTTCGATCTCGGATCGGTCACCGACCCGTCGGAGCAGTTGCATCGTCTGTTCTTTCTTTTGCGCGAGGCGGACAAGGCGGGGTGCGAACGCATTTACGCGGCGCTCCCCGGAACGACCGGGCTCTCTCTTGCGCTCTACAACCGTATGATCCGCGCGGCGGCGTATCAGATCATCGATACCAACTGAAAAGAAAGGAGGGTTTGCACCGTGGCAAAGAAAAAGGGCGCGACACAAGTGACGACGGTCGAGGCAGAGATCAGACCGCAGCCCATCGTCGAGACCATTGAGACAAACTATATGCCCTACGCCATGAGCGTCATTATCTCGCGCGCTCTGCCCGAGATCGACGGCTTCAAACCCTCTCACCGTAAACTGCTCTATACGATGTACGAGATGGGGCTGCTCACCAAGCCGCGCACCAAGAGCGCGAACGTGGTGGGGCAGACCATGCACCTGAACCCGCACGGCGACGCCGCGATCTACGAAACGCTGGTCCGCCTGACCCGCGGGCACGGCGCGCTTTTGCACCCTTTTATCAACTCGAAAGGGAGTTTCGGCAAGCAGTACAGCCGGGATATGGCGTACGCCGCCTCGCGTTATACCGAGGTCAAACTGGACCCGATCTGCGCCGAACTGTTTGACGGGATCGAAAAGAACGCCGTCGATCTCGTTCCCAACTACGACAATACGACGAAGGAGCCGGTCCTGCTCCCGACGACCTTCCCGAACATTCTGGTTTCTCCGAACCTCGGGATCGCCGTCGGGATGGCGTGCTCGATCTGCTCTTTTAACCTTGCGGAGGTCTGTGACGGGACCATCGCGCTTCTGAAAAATCCCGATTGCCCGATCGACCGTCTGCTCGACCTGATCCCCGCGCCGGATTTCGCCGGCGGCGGGCGGCTGGTCTACGACCGCGAGAAGATGCGCGAACTCTACGAGAGCGGCGTCGGTCCCGTCCGGCTACGCGCAAAGTATTCGTTCGACGAAAAAGAGAACTGCATCGATATCCTCGAGATCCCGTACTCCACCTCGATCGAGGCGATCATGAAAAAGATCACCGACCTCATCAAGGAGGGGAAACTCCGCGAGATCACCGACGTGCGCGACGCTATCGACCTGAACGGTTTTCGGCTGACCGTCGACGTTCGCCGAGGGACAAACCCGGAGCGGCTGATGGAGAAACTCTATCTGCTGACGCCCTTGGAAGACAACTTCGACTGCAACTTTAACGTCCTTCTGAACGGCAATCCCCGGACGGTGGGCGTGCGCGAGATCCTGCTCGCGTGGATCGACTTCCGCATCGGGTGCATCAAGCGCGAAATGTCCTTCGATCTTGAAAAGAAGCAGGACAAACTGCATCTATTGATGGGGCTCGGTTCCATTCTGCTCGATCTCGACCGTGCGATCCGCATCATCCGCAACACCGAGGACGAAAAACAGGTCGTCCCCAACCTGATGGAGGCGTTCCACCTCTCGGAGAAGCAGGCGGAGTACATCGCCGAGATCAAACTGCGCCACCTGAACCGCGAATACATACGCAACCGCATCGAGGAGATCGCCGCACTGGAAAAGGAGATCGCGGATCTTTCGGAAACTATCCGCGACGAGATCAAGATCAAGGGGCGGATCGCCGATCAACTCCGCGCGATCAAAAAGAAATACGGCTTGCCCCGCAAGACGGAGATCCTCTCCGAGACTGAGATCAGCGCGCCCGATCCCTCGCTTCTGATCGACGATTATCCCGTTCGGCTCCTTCTGACAAAACACGGTTTCTTCAAGAAACTTGCCGCGACCGGCAATCGCGGGGAGGAACAGAAGTACAAAGAGGGCGACGGGGAACTGCAGACCGTGGAGGCAAACAACACCGACGCGCTCCTGGTCTTTACCAACAAACTGAAAATGTATGCCGCGAAGATCTCGGACTTCGATCTTCTGCGTCCCTCGGTCATCGGGGAACTGCTCCACACCTCGCTGAAAATGGACAAGGGAGAACGCCCGACGGCGATCTGTCCCGTCAACCGCGAGACCGGGAGCGTCGTCCTGGCGTTTTCCGACGGCACGACCCTGCGCTGTCCCTCCGAGGATTTCCCGACCGATCAACGCCGCATCAAACTGTTTGCGATGCAGACGGGGCTGGCGACCCCGATGGCGACCCTGCCCGAACGGACGGGGGAGAACAGCGACCTCTGGTTCCGTACCGAGGACGATAAGCTCGTCTGCATCAACTCCCGCCTGATCGATCGATCGCCGCTGCTCACCGCGATCCCGGTGCAGACCGTGATATTAAAGAAAGGCGTCAAGTTGAAGTCGGTCACGCTGACCTGTCCCACGGAATTTGCCCCGGGCGATAAAGCAAGGAAAAGCCGGATCCCGGCGTTGCCCGTTTCGGAAATCGGAAACTGAAAAAGGACCGCCGCCGATCAGATCGGCGGCGGTATTCTGTTCGATCGGGTCAAAGCAGATAGAGGAGCAGGGCGACCAGCGGCATCGTACCGACGGCAAGCAGGGTGGATACGCAGACCATCGTGCTGGCGTAGGGCGCGTCGCCGTCAAAGCGTTCGCCGTACATTACGGTCACGGCGGCGCAGGGGGTGGAGCCGCAGATGAATAGCGTGTTGAATACGATCTCGTCGTAGTAACCGATCGTCTTCGCAAGCTTCAGGACGCAGAAGATCAGCGCGGGAAGAAGAAGCATCCGGACGAAAATATAACGGTAGAGGACCAGGTCGCGCCAGACGCGTTTCCAGTCGATCTCAAACAGATGAAGACCGATCACGCCCATCGAGAGCGGAGCGACGAGAGAATTCAGGATCGAAAAGAACTCCTCGGATACGGGCGGAAGATAGTTGTTGATCGGCGTGATGAAGAACACCAGTCCGACCATGATCGCGATCGACGCGGGGTTCAAAAACGCCTTTTTCAGCGACATATACCTGACGTCGCCGGTGAAAACGTAGCAACCGACCGTCCAGACCAGAATGTTGAAGCAGACGACGTAGACCGAAACGTAGATCGCCGCTTCTGCCCCGAGAAGTCCCAGCACGAGCGGAAGACCCATGTAGCCGGCGTTGGTGAAGATGGTGCCGAAACGCAGCACGCGGCGGCGCTTTGCTTCGTCGACGGTCTCTTCCTCGCCGGGACCGTGCTTTTTCACACGGAAGAACAAGAGCGAAACGGCGAAAAAGACGAGGTGAAAGATAAGAAAGAAGCCGACGACCGCAAGAGAGCGCAGCGCTATGGTCTTATCAAAGTCGCGGTAGAGCGCAAGGATGATCATCCCCGGCGTCCCGACGTAGAGGACGTAGTTGGAGAGCGAAACGCCGAACCCGTCTTTGACCAGCCCGAATTTCTTCATCAGGGCAGTCGGCAGCATCAAAAGGACGAGCAGAAGAACGCGGGAAAAAAGGATCGCGATATCAAACATCGGATAGTACTCTTTCTATGTGCGGTCAGGCGAGCGGCTCGACCGTCACAAGGCAGGTCGTGAACAGGGCAAGATCGAGATAGACGGCGGCGGACTTGCCGGTGAAGATCTCTTCGCGGACGGTCTCGTCGTCGTGATCCTTGTCAAGTACGCGAAGCGTCACTTTAACGGGCTTTTCGGGCAGCCCTTTCAGTTCCAATTTGACTTGCTTGTTTTCTGCTTCGTCGAGGTCGTCGTAGTAGGTGAACATCACGGCGGCGTTCTGTTCACCCGTCGCGGCGGCGCCGTAGACGGTGGGATCGTCAGAGACGAATTCGGCGGCGGTCCCGCACTTGTAGAGTTCGTTGAACATACGGAACGGGTAGAACCCTTTCAGGCAATCGCAGATCAGGTCGGTCGAGAACATCCCGTTCATGGCGCAGGGACGCGCATCGTAGTACATCAGCATATCGAGCGGAACGTACTGCGAGGCGGCGACGGTCGAGGCGATGAACGCGGCGCCTTTCAGACCTTTCATCATACGGAGAGAATAGATCCAGTTTTCGCCGGTCCATCCCTTGACGTAGTTCCATTCGTTCAGGATGCTTTCGGTTTTGGTGAAACCGTTGGCGTCAAGAGAGGCGCGGACCTCGCGCTCGTATTCGAGGACGCGGGAGGGCTGTTTGGCGTAAACGTGCCAGGAGAAGAAGTCGAGCGGGACGTTGTGTTCGCGACAGAACGTGAGGAACTCGTCTTTCCAGCCGCCTTTCGGATTGCAGATGGCGGGACCGCCGATCATAAGATGCGGGAAGCACGCTTTCAGGTGTTTCGCCGTGATTTCGAACAGATCGAAGAACTGCAGTTTCGTTCCGCCCCAGCAGCGTTTGTGGGTCGAATTGTCGCCGTCAAGATCCGGCTCGTTCCAGATCTCCCAGTACTTCATATCGAATTTGAAACCGTCCGCCCATCCCTCGGTATAGTGGCGGATGATATGTTCGCAGATGACCGCCCATTTCTTGAAATCGGGAGGGGGAAGCGTACCGTACTTTTTCGGCCAATGCTCGATCTTGTTGCCAAGACGGTAAAAGGGCTTGACCCCGGCGAAATCCATCACTTTCATGTATTCGTCGGTCAGGGTGAAGTCGTAGGACGCGGGATCGAAAGCGTCTTTTGAGAAATCGGGGAAGATCGCGATGATATCGACCGTGTGCTCTCCGCCGTAGTCGGCGTAGAAAGAGGCGTCGTGGGTCCTGGCGTAGGGGATCCCGGCTTCGCGGAACGCGTCGATGTTCGTGATCCTCTGATCCTCTGCGAATTTGTAAACGGGTCCGTTGTTCACGGCGTGCATCGGCTTCATTTTGCCGAGCGTTTTTCCGAAATCGACTGATACGGTCTGCATAGTCTTCTCCTTTATTTAAGTTCGGTGGAACGTCCGACCAACATTATAGTTTATCGGGGCGAAAAAGTCAAGAAAAAGTGCGAAAAACGGTTCGGAAAAGGAAGAGTGTAGACCTTTCTCTTTGAAAACCGACTTTTTTATAAAAAAGATATTTTTTGTCTTGACAAGGAAAACTCTTCGTGCTATAATAATTCGACGCTTGTATAGGGCTTAAGTGCGTTACGCCGCCTGAGGCAGCGATTATTTGAAAGAAAGAGAGGTGCTTTTCGTGTTTGCAGTTTTCGAAACGGGTGGAAAGCAGTACAAGGTTTCCGAGGGCGACGTCGTCAAGATCGAACGCCTCGCCGTGAAGGACGGAGAGACCGTGACCTTTACCAAGGTCCTTGCCGTCGGCGGTGAAAAACTTTCGGTCGGCGCTCCCTACGTGGACGGTGCGGCTGTCAAAGCCGAGGTTCTCGCGGCGGAACAGAAAGACAGAAAGATCTACGTCTTCAAGTACAAAGCCAAGAAGAACGAAAAGAAGAAGATCGGTCACAGACAGCTCTTCACCAAGATCAAGATCACGTCCATTACCGCTTGAATATGACCACTGTTGTATTCTATAAGACCAACGGCATTTACTACGGCTTCGAGGAACAGGGGCACACCGGTTTCGGTGAGGAGGGGAACGACGTTCTCTGCGCCGCACTTTCTTCGATGACCATGCTTCTCGTCAATGCGATCGAGGTTTGCTACGCCTGTGACGTCTGCTACACGATCGACGAGAAAACGACCGACATCCGCGTGATCGCGAAGTCGGCGCTTCCCGAGTTTGAAAAGGACGAGAAAAAGCAGTTTGCCGTTTCGGGTCTGATCTCCGCTTACTACTATCAACTGATGGATCTCATCGAGGACTATTACGATTTCCTCGACGTCAAAGAGATCGAACGGGATCCTACGGAGTAAGCGACCATCTTTACAAGGAGGAAAAAGAAATGTTGAAACTCGGTTTGCAGTTCTTTGCTCACAAAAAGGGCGTCGGCTCGACCAAGAACGGGCGCGACAGCGAGTCGAAGCGTCTCGGCGTCAAGCGTGCGGACGGTCAGGCGGTCCTTGCCGGTAACATTCTTGTCCGGCAGCGCGGGACGAAGATCCGTCCCGGTGAAAACGTGGGTCGCGGTTCGGACGATACGCTCTTCGCTCTGGTGGACGGCGTCGTCAGATTTGAGACCAAGAAGAACCACAAGCAGGTCAGCGTTTACGCTGCCGAATGAGAATTTCGTGCCGCGGCTCTATGAGCAGCGGCACGGTTTTCTATTAACCCAAATATAACGCGGAGGAAAGAGTATGGCTTACGTTCTCGTTACCGGCGGCACGGGCTTTATCGGGTCGCATACCGTCGTTGAACTTATCAACGCGGGGAAAGACGTTCTGATCGTTGACAACCTCATCAACAGCAAGAAGACCGTTCTGGATCAGATCAAGAAGATCACGGGCATCAAACCGCGCTTTATCAAGGCGGATCTGGTCGATGAAAACGCGGTAACGCGTATTTTCACCGAGAACGAGATCGAGGCGGTCATCCACTTCGCCGGACTGAAAGCGGTCGGCGAGAGCGTGAAGATCCCCCTGATGTACTATCAGAATAACCTGATCAGCACGCTGAACCTGCTGAACGCTATGATCGCTCACGGCGTGAAAAAACTGGTGTTCAGTTCGTCCGCCACGGTCTACGGCGATCCGGCGTCTGTCCCGATCCGGGAGGATTTCCCGCTCTCCGCGACCAACCCGTACGGCAGGACTAAACTGATGATCGAAAGGATCTTATCCGACGTTGCGTACGCGGTCAAGGATATGCGGTTCTCGGTCCTTCGTTACTTCAACCCCATCGGGGCGCATGAGAGCGGACACCTCGGCGAGGATCCGCGCGGCATCCCGAACAACCTTGTCCCTTACGTGGCACGCGTCGCCGCTGGCATTCTGCCGCAGGTCAACGTGTTCGGCAACGATTACAAGACCCACGATGGCACCGGCGTGCGCGACTATATCCACGTCGTCGATCTGGCGCGTGCCCATCTTGCCGCCCTGAAACGGCTGGACGAAACGGGCGAGAGCATCGAACGGTTCAATATCGGGACGGGGAAGGGCTACTCGGTTTTGGACGTCATTCACGCCTACGAAAAGGCGGCGGGGGTCAAGATCCCCTACGTCATCACAGAGCGGCGCAGCGGCGACATCGACGCCTGCTACGCCGACCCGACGAAAGCCAAAGAGGTCCTGCACTGGGAGGCGGAGTACGACCTGGACCGGATGTGCCGCGACAGCGTGCGCTTTCTGCAAATGTACCCCGACGGCATTCCGGAGGATACTTCGTTCTGACTATTGAAACTGAATACGAAAAGGGACGGTCAAACCGTTCCTTTTTGTATCTGCCCGAATATAAATTATAATTTTGTAAGTTTTTGAACAAGATAGTCTACGTCTTTTTCTTCGTTGAAAACGCTGAAACTGATCCGAACCGTGCCCTCCGGGAACGTGCCGATCGCCCGGTGGATCAGGGGCGCACAGTGCAGTCCGGAGCGGACGGCGATCCCGGAACGGTCAAGACGACGGGCGGTCTCCTCCGGCGCCTCGTCGACCATCCGAAACGAGAGGACCGCCCCGGCGTCCTCCTCTCGACTGATCAGTTTGACGCCGGAAATATCGTTTAACCTTGACCAAGCGTATTGAAATAACCGCGTTTCTTTTTCTTTGATGCGTTCAACGCCGTATGTTCGGATAAACCGTACCCCTGCCGCAAGTGAAACGATTGCGGGTGTCGGAAGCGTCCCGGCTTCGTATCGGTCGGGCAGTTCGTCGGGCATATCCGGCAGGGCGGAACGGCTCCCGCTCCCACCCTCGAGAAAGGTCGCGTTGCCGGCGGGGGATTTGAGATACAGAAAACCGCTGCCCTGGATACCGTACAACCCCTTGTGCCCCGGAACTGCGATCGCGTCGGCTAGTCCAACGACGTCCGGGTCGGGCACGCCATGCCCGATCCACTGCGACCCGTCCACGATCAGATAGAACCCGCGCGCTTTGGCGTAGACGGCGATCTCCCGGATCGGTAGTTTTCTGCCGGTCACGTTTGACGTCGGGTTACAAATCAATATCGCCGTGTTCTTGTTCTCGCATTTTCGTATATTTGACAGGACGTCGCCCTCACCCAGATAGACCGAATAGTCCGCGATCCCATCAGCTTTCAGGCGGTAAACCGGGCGAAAAACGGCGTTGTGTTCCTGATCGCTTATCAAGATGTTGTCACCCTGCCTGATGCGGCATTTGATTGCCAGATTGAGCCCAAACGTAGCGTTCGGAACGAAAATGATCGAGGAGGGATCCCTGACACAGAGAAAATCGGCGATCTCGCACCGCGCGTCCCAGACCGCCTCCGCCGCCCGGAGCGACAGAGCGTGAGCACCGCGCCCTGGATTTCCTCCGACGCGCGCCAAGCAATCGATGACCGCCTTTTGTACCTCCCGGGGCTTCGGGAACGTCGTTGCCGCGTTGTCAAGATAGATCAATCCGACCCCTCCCGTTCTCTTATCGATATACCGGCAGAGGAAAGAACTGTCGATACGCGAAAGGCATATCGCGAGGGGTACGACAAACCGTAAGAGCACCCGGCAGAACGATCGGTATCCTTGATGAGATCTGCCGTGATCCCCTCCTTTGCGAGCAGTCTTTTTGCCTTGATCGCGTAGGAGATCGACCCGATCATGATCTTTTCGTATCCCATTTCCGCCTCTTCCTCCGTGTTTTTGAATGCTCCCGTATACAGAATATGCGACAGTTTGCCCGCCCGACAGAACTCAGGACGGATCTTTCTGCAAAAAATCCTGTAAAATCAAGAAAAAGTGGGGAAATCAGGTAGACAAAAACAGCGCGGGGTGTTATAATTATAAGAAAGAACGGGGAGGGGACGAAATGGGCAGGATCATTCGTTTTCCGGGTCGCGGGATCGGATCGAATTGCTATCTGTTTTCCGACGACAGCGGCACGGCGTCGGTCGTGATCGACCCGTCGGCGTCGCCCGAAACAACGGCTTCCGTTTTCGGACCCGTTCTTTCCTCGGTCCGTGCGATCCTTTTGACCCACGCGCACGCCGACCATTTGCTCGGGCTTCGTAAATGGAGGGAAGCGATCGGCGCGCCGATCTGTATCGGGCGGTACGATCGCTACGCACTCTCGGACCCCGAGGCAAACGTAGCTTCGCTTCTCGGTTTACCGACCCATGACTTCGGCGACGCGGACCGCGTGTTGGAGGACGGGGACGAGATTGCCGTGGGACGCGAGAAGCTGACCGTTCTCTACACGCCGGGACACACGACAGGTTCGGTCTGTTTTCTCACGGAAAACGCCTTGTTCTCGGGCGATACGCTGTTTTCGTTCGGCGGCGTCGGACGGACCGATTTCTTCGGCGGGTCCGACGAGACGCTCGAGATCTCGGTCAACCGATTGCTCGCGCTTCCGCCCACCCTTACGGTCTATCCCGGGCACGGTCCCGAAACGACGATCGAACGCGAACGAACGTATCACCATTTCCGGACCCCGTGACCGGATGAAAGGACGTCTATATGGAAGAAATGGCTAACAATTTCATACACGAGGTGATCGACGAGGATCTCTTAACTGATCCCGGTCTGAAGATCCACACGCGTTTTCCGCCCGAACCGAACGGATATCTCCACATCGGAAGCGCGAAAGCGATCTGGATCAACAGCCAGACGGCGAAAAAATACGGCGGGCTGTTCAACCTGCGTTACGACGATACCAACCCGACCAAAGAGGGCGACGAGTTCGTCAAGTCGATCTACGAGGACCTCTGCTGGCTCGGAGCCGAACCGACCGGCGGTGTTTTCTACGGCTCGGACTATTTCGATAAATGTTACGAGTTCGCCGTCCGTCTGATCCGTCAGGGCGACGCCTACGTCTGCGATCTGACGGCCGACGAGATGCGCGAATATCGCGGAACCCTGACCGAGCCCGGCAAACCCAGCCCCTGGAGAGAGCGTTCGGTTGAAGAAAACCTCGACCTCTTCGAGCGAATGAAGAACGGGGAATATCCCGACGGGGCGAAGACCCTGCGCGCCAAGATCGATATGGCGTCGCCCAATATGAATATGCGCGACCCTGCGATCTACCGCATCGTTCACACGCCGCATCATCGGCAGGGCAACAAGTGGTGCATCTACCCGCTCTACGACTTCGCGCATCCGATCCAGGACGCGCTGGAGGGGATCACGCATTCGCTCTGCTCGATCGAGTTTGAAAACCACCGCCCGCTCTACGACTGGGTCGTCGAGCACGTCGGGTTCGATCCGCGCCCGCATCAGTACGAGTTCGCGCGGCTGAACGTCACGCACACCGTGATGAGCAAGCGCTATCTGCGCCAGCTCGTTGAAACGGGACTTGTCGACGGTTGGGACGATCCGCGAATGCCTACGCTTTGCGGTCTGCGTCGCCGCGGCTATACGCCCGCCTCTATCTTTGATTTCGTTGCGCGCGCCGGCGTGTCCAAGGCGTACAGCGTGGTCGACCACGAATTGCTTGAACACTGCATCCGCGAGGAGCTGAACGAAACGGCGCTGCGCCGCGTGGCGATCCTGCGCCCGATCAAGGTCACGGTCACGAACTATCCGGAGGGGAAGACCGAGTATTTCGAGTTGCCGAACCATCCGCAGCACCCCGAACTCGGGACCCGGAAAGTGCCGTTCTCGCGTCATCTTCTGATCGACGTGGACGATTTTGCACTTGATCCGCCGCCCAAGTTCTTCCGGCTGAAACCCGGAGGGGAAGTCCGCCTGATGGGAAGTTATCTTCTCAAATACGAGGACGTGAAACTGGACGCCGACGGCAAGGTCGAAGAGATCCTCTGCACGGTCGATCTCGAGACCGGGAACGGCAATCCCGCCGACGGAAGAAAGGTCAAGGGGACCATCCATTGGCTTTCCGAGCGCGAGAGCATCCCCGTTACGGCAAAACTCTTCGACGAGCTCTTTACCATTGAGAACGTCAACGACATTCCAGAGGACAAGGGCTACGGCGACTACCTGAACGTCAACTCAGTCACCGACCTGCCGAACGCGCGGGTCGAAGCGTCTCTTGCCGACGCGAAGCCCGGTGAGCGGTTCCAGTTCGTTCGTGTCGGGTACTTCGTCAAAGATACCAAATACGAAAACACGTTTAATCGCATCGTCGGACTGAAAGACAGTTATAAAGTCTGACGGCAAAAAGGAGAACAAAGTGAAGATCAACACCAAATGCATCCAGTCGGGCTACAAACCCAAGAACGGGGAGGCCCGCATCCTGCCGATCTGGCAGTCCACGACATTTAAGTACGACTCGAGCGACGAGATGGGTCAGCTCTTCGACCTGAAAAAGAGCGGTTATTTCTACTCCCGCCTTGCCAACCCGACCTGCGACGCCGTCGCCGCGAAGATCGCCGACCTTGAGGGCGGCGTCGCCGCGATGCTCACCTCGTCCGGGCAGGCGGCGAACCTGATCGCGCTCTTCAATATCGTTTCGGCAGGTCAGCATATCGTTTCCTCGTCCGCGATCTACGGCGGTACGTTCAATCTTCTCGGCGTGACGATGAAGAAGATGGGCATCGACGTGACTTTCGTCGACCCCGACGCCACCGAGGAAGAACTCGACGCGGCGTTCCGGCCCGAGACCAGAGCGGTCTTTGCCGAGAGCATCTCGAACCCCGCGCTCGCCGTCCTTGACTTTGAAAAGTTCGTTTCGGTCGCGCATAAGCACGGCGTTCCGCTTGTCGTCGACAATACGTTCCCGACCCCGATCAACTGCCGCCCGTTTGAGTTCGGCGTTGACATCGTGACCCACGCCACGACCAAATATATGGACGGTCACGCCATGACTATCGGCGGCGTCATCGTCGACAGCGGTAACTTCGACTGGGAAGCCCACGCGGACAAGTATCCCGGGCTGACCACGCCGGACTTCTCGTATCACGGGACCACGTACACCAAGCAGTTCGGTAAACTGGCGTATATCACCAAGGCGACCGCGCAACTGATGCGCGACCTCGGGTCGATCCAGGCGCCGCAGAACGCGTTTTTGATCAATATCGGACTGGAAACGCTCGCGCTCCGTATGAAGCGGCACTGCGAGAACGCGCTCGCCGTCGCGGAGTATCTGTCCAAGCATCCGAAAGTGACCTGGGTCAATTATCCCGGACTGCCCGGCAACCGCTACTACGACCTCGCGAAAAAGTATATGCCGAACGGCACCTGCGGCGTCGTATCCTTCGGGATCAAGGGAGGCAGGGAAGCCGCCACCCGCTTTATGGACGCGCTTCGTCTTGCGGCGATCGTCACCCACGTTGCCGACGCCCGGACCTGCGTTCTGCATCCGGCAAGCACGACCCACCGCCAGCTGACCGACAAACAGCTTGAGGAGTGCAAAACGCCCGCGGATCTCGTCCGTTTCTCGGTCGGGATCGAGGACGTCGACGATATCATCGCCGATCTTGCACAGGCGCTCGATCGCGCGTAATGATGGGGAAGGGACTGTTTGCGGCGCTCTCGCGTATTTGGGGGAAGATCTATCCCGCCAAATGCGTGTGCTGCGGGGAACTGCTTGACGAAACCGACGATGTCTTCTGCCGGACGTGTTACGACGCCTACGAGAACAATAAGCAGGAGATCTGCAGCCGGTGTTTTCGCCCCCGTTGCCGCTGTACCTGTCCCACATTTCCGCTCGGTCGCGCCGGTATCCGGCGGCTGATCAAGCTCTACAAGTATCAACCGTCCGCAAACGATCTTCCCGAGAACAGGATCCTGTACGCCTTAAAACAAAAGCATCTGCAAAACGTGTTTGACTTTCTCGGGCGCGATCTTTCCGAGGCGATAAACGACGCCCTGACGCCAAGGGAGAAGGAAACGGCGATCCTCGTTCCTTGTCCCAGAAGTGCAGGTGCGAAGCGCAAAAACGGCTACGACCACACGGCAGAGCTTTGCCGCGCTGTGTCAAGGAATACCGGTTTTCCTGTGTCCTTTGCCCTGAAACGCGCGCCGGGCGGCAAAATGCAGAAGAATTTGTCCCGTGAGGAACGAAAACGCAATATCGCCGGACGTTTTTCACTTGTAAAAACCGACGAGATAACGGGGAAGACCGTACTGCTCGTCGACGACCTGACGACCAGTGGCGCAACGCTTCTCGAATGTCGACGAGTTGTAAAATCTGCGGGCGCCTCTCGCGTTATCCCTTGCGTTCTGGCAGTCTCCGGGCGCGATTACGTGATACGACCCCAAAAAACACGGAAAAAAGGGAAGAGATACAAGAAAAGGTCCCGGTAAAACCTTTAATCCCAAATCAGAGTGTTTCTTTTTCGGAAACACTCTTTCTTTTTACTTTTCAATGCCGTACCGTATCCCATCGAGTTTCATGCGAAACGAAGCCAAGATGCTCAATAAATAACAAAACTCCGAGGCGACAAGGTGTATGAACGTGTCGAACATAGTCGATCAATGAAAAATGAAAACGAAAGAAAGCGGGGCACACCAAGCGTCAGAACGACGAAGTGTAGATCTATCATCTTCTCCGCAGCTTTATATACTCCCAAAAAACAATATTGTCAATTATATATAATACATATTTTATATAATAGAGGGAATAGAATTCAGATAATATGAAAGATAAAGCCCGGCATGCGTCTGTGGTGCGTTTCAGCACTTCCGGGATGCTTTGGCTTCTTCTAAACGTTTCTGATCGTTCATTTAGGTATCATATCATGAAAACGGATCTCAAAAACGGTTTTACGACGGATATCTGCACGTGGTTTGGTCGAAAAATATTTGACGACGTTTTGCGTGACCCGTGATCAACGCGCAGATCAATTTTGACGTATGAAATCGTCAAACCGTTTTTCAGGGTCGTGGAGGTAGGATTATACGGTTTTGAAATCTGAAAAACGCTTCTACGCTTTTTTATATTTTATCTCCCGGTTCGATAAGCCGGGATGATCGGAACAATCCATTTGAGAACTCGGTATCATATTTTCAACGACGCTCTTTCCAACCATCCAAAAACTTTGAAACGCGTCGAAAAGTTCAAACACGGCTCAAGCGCGTCATCATATTTTGAAATCGGCATTATCCATTTAATTATATAAAAGAATTATTTTATATTGCATGCGATATAATAGAAAGAATACAGACAGACGTGATAAGAATTTTCCGCTACCTGTTGCCAGCGTCGGGTTTCTATGGTATAATGAGAAAAAACCGAGGAGATCGAACGCTTTGATCATCGATCCGCACATTCATCTCTATCCCGGGCTCGGGGACGGTCCCGTCGACGGAAACGAAGCCGCAAAAATGCTGATTTCCCTTGCTGCGGCGGGCGTTTGCGCCGCCGTTTGCGTGACCCATCTGGACCTGTCCAGGATGCAGGATCACGCCGTTTTTCCCCGTCGCGTTCACGACGCCGAGCGTGCTCTCAAAAGCGTGCAAAAACGCCTGAAAAGCCGTGTAAAACTGGTCTTTTCCTTTGAAGTTGACTATGAACCCGGACTGTTTTCGGGCTTTGACCTTAAGGAGTATCGGATCCCCGGCACCGATCTGCTTCCCGTCAACTTTCCCCTCGGCAATTTTGACGAGAAAGATATGCAGGAGTTCTCCTATCTGATCCACCGTCAGCATCTGCGTCCTTTGGTCTGTCAGTTCGAGCGGCATATCCTGATGCCCGGAAACGCCAAAGAAAAGCTGATCGGTATTCACGCCTGCGAATACCTGATCTCCTCAACTTCCCTGCTGTTTCAGCCGATCCGGGACGTTTTGCAGCGCAGTTATCTGGATCAACGCACGTTCTATCTCTGTACGAACGCGCACAACGCGACCACCCGCGCGCCGCTATTGACTGCGGAAGAGATGCGGCTGTCCGGTACGTATCATTTGGCGCTCTTAAAGAAACTGCAGAACGCAAACGCAACGCTGTACCGAAAGATCATGAAGTAGATCTCTTCGCTTTTTCTTTTAAGTATTTGACCCGCGTCGCTTCCCCGCCGCGCAGATGGCGTTCGGACTTGTTCTTTTCAAGGATGACCCGCACGCGGTCGTAGAGGTCCGGGTTGATTTGTTCGAGTTTTTCCGTAATATCCTTATGTACGGTGCTTTTGCTGACCGAAAAAGCGTATGCGACGGCGCGTACAGTCGCGCCCCGCTCGATCATATATTCGGCGAGTATCTCGCATCTTTCCCTGTCTGTCGCTCGGTTCACACGGCGCCCCCCCTTTTACCGGGATAGTACCCGGTATTCCAGTATATGAAAGGGTTGGAACGATCCATGCAAAAAGAAGAAATAAAACGTATTAACTCCACGACGATGGAGGGGATGCAATCCATCCGATCGGTGATCGCGGGCTTTGAAGCCGGCGTGAACGACCGGAGGATCAACGAGATCCTCTACGACCGCACCAAATCGGCGGCGCTGTCCAAGGAACTCGGTTGGCTAAAGCACGTTGCAGAAAGAACGGGATTTACTATCCGTGAATGTGACGCCGACGAGATCGACGGGCTTTCCCTCGGGCGGACGCACGGCGGTATTCTCGCGCTCTGCTCCGAGCGGACCATCTCGCCGCTCAAGCCCGAAAACGTCAAAGAGAACGGTTTTTACGTAATGCTTGAGGGGATCGAGGATCCCTATAACTTCGGTTACGCTCTCCGCTCGCTATACGCCGCCGGCGTCGACGGGATCGTGCTCGACGAGCGGAACTGGATGAGCGCTGCCGGGGTCGTCGCGCGTTCCTCCGCCGGGGCGTCCGAACTTTTCCCGATGTTTCAGGCAAAGCCCACAGACGCCGCCGACGTCTTTGGGGCAAAGGGGTATCGGGTCGTCTGCGCCGACATAGACACGCCGCACACGCTGGAAGAAACCGAGATCCGCTTCCCTGTTTTTCTCGTCATCGGGGGCGAAAGACGAGGAATTTCCCGGGCGCTGCTCGACCGTGCGGACCTGAAAGTCAAGATCTCCTACGGGCGGGAGTTCCGCGCGTCGCTCTCCGCGGCGTCGGCGGCGACCATCCTCGGCTACGAAATATTTCGTCAGAACAGACAGAACTGAAAAAAAGAAACCGCCGCGGAGTATTCCGCGGCGGTTAAGTATTAGGTTCAGTCCAGAGCGGCGAGTTTCTCGGCGATCAGGTCGAACACCTGTTCCTTGCTTTCAAGCGAAAGACTTTGCTCTTTGACCGCCTCCGGCTCCAATTCCTCGGGCAGTTCGTCCTCGGAATCAAAGAAGATCACGATCTCGTCCGTGTAGATCGTAAGATCCATCAGGTAGCAGCGGTACTTGCCCTCGACGGAGATCCACTGGATATCGTCCTCCCAGTTGACCTCAACAGACACCCACTTCAACCCAAGCGATTTCAGGCGCTTTTCAAGCGATTTGTCCAGATAATCGAGAAGCAGGAGATCAAAGGGGGTGTACTTCTCTTTCGGTTTGTCATCCAGATACTTCCGGACGATCTTTTTCTTTGTCATAAACATCTCGTTTCCCTCTTTTCAAAAAAGACGGGGCAAAAACCCCGTCTTTTACTGTCTGAAAACTTATTCGTCGTCCTTCTCTTCGTCGTCGAGGTTACACTCTTCGTCGCAACTCTCGCATTCGCCGTCGCAGACGCAACTGAATTTCTCGCCGCAGGCGGGACAAACGATGTTCTCGGGATCCAGCGTGTCGTCGAAGCAAACGACCTCGCCGCACGACGGACAGGTGGCTTCGTAGAAGTTCGCCTCGTCGTCATCCTCGTCTTCGTCGTCCTCTTCGTCCTCGTCTTCGTCCTCGTCGATCTCGTAAAGATCGTCCTCGACGTCGGCAAGGTCGTCGTCAAGTTCCTCGACGTACTCGCGAAGATCCTTGGCGTTATCGGCAAGTTTTTTGATCTCGTCCGCCATTTCGCCGAGGAGTTCGGAGATCTCGCCGAAGAGTTTGCCCGTCGGGGTCGAAAGATCCAGGTTCATTCCCTCGATCAAACCCTTGAGGTAAGCCGCTTTTTCGGTGATTTTCATAAGAATATCCCCCTTTTCGGATGATGTACCGAACCGATCAGGCGCGCTCCAGATAAGAACCGCCCT
>CAMJCC010000019.1 GCA_946404035.1 uncultured Clostridia bacterium
CCGTTACCTCCAATCCGCTCTGTTCCGTAATCCACTGGGCGAGCAGGTGGCGGTCATGTGGATCAACATCGCGGACGCCGCCCTGACCGTACTGCTGATCCTATATCTGCTGCCGAAAATGGGGATCCTCGGCTATATTCTGATGATCGCCCTGACCGAGGTCTTCAACTTCGGCTGTTCGCTTTGGCGTCTTATGAAAACGACCGGGTATCTGCCCGACCTCTCCCGCGCGATCCCGCCCCTTTTCTGCGCTCTCGTTTCGCTCCTTTTCGCGCGGGCGTTCCTTTCGCCCGGGGCGCGCTCGATCCCGACGCTTGCCGTCGGGGGCGCGGCGACCCTCTCGCTCTATCTGCTCCCCTTTCTCCTCTTCCGGCGCAAAGCGCCGAAAAATGCGCCGGGACCTTGACAAAGCCGAAAAGAAAAGATATAATAAAATATCATATTGTGCGCGCTTGCACGCGCCCTGCTTGTGAGGAAAACGATGGACCCCCGGAAACTGTTGAAAGATAAACTGAACAGCGTGAAGACCGAGCTTGATGAGATCAGAAGATCGGTCCTTTACGACGTGCACGCTTTCCGAGAGCGCGACCCCGCGGCGCAATCCGACGCCGAGGTCCTTCTGCTCTATCCCGGTATGCACGCTCTGCTCTTTCACCGGGCGGCGCACGCGCTCCACGAAAAGGGACACACCTTCGCGGCGCGTGCCGTCAGCCAGGGCGCCCGTTTTCTGACCGGGATCGAGATCCACCCCGCCGCCAAGATCGGGCACGGGGTCGTGATCGACCACGGCGCCGCCGTCGTGATCGGCGAGACCGCGGAGGTCGGCGACAACTGCACGATCTATCAGGGCGTGACCCTCGGCGGTACCGGCAAGGACACCGGGAAACGGCATCCGACCATCGGCAACAACGTGATGATCGGCGCGGGCGCGAAAGTGCTGGGTCCGTTCAAGGTCGGCGACGGCGCGCGCATCGCCGCGGGCGCGGTGGTACTCGAAGAGGTGCCCGAGAACTCGACCGCGGTCGGCATCCCCGCGCGGGTCGTGCGGCTGCGTACTCGGAAAGACGGCTCGGATGACCTTGACCAGATCCACATTCCCGACCCCGTCGAGCAGGAGATCTGTCGACTTGGCAAGCGTATCTCCGAATTGGAAAAGAAAATCGACGAAGCCGAGAAAAAGGACGGAAAATGATCTATGCTGCTCTATAATACCCTGACCCGCACCCGGGACGAACTGATCCCCCACGATGACGGAAAGATCAGAATGTACACCTGCGGTCCGACGGTCTATCACTTTGCACACATCGGGAACCTGCGTACCTATATGATGGAGGACGTGCTTGAAAAGGCGCTCCGCTATCTCGGGTACGACGTGACCCGCGCCATGAACATCACCGACGTCGGGCATCTGACGAGCGACGCCGACGAGGGCGAGGATAAGATGGTGAAGGGCGCGAAACGCGAGCACAAGACCGTGCTTGAGATCGCGAAACAGTACACCGACGCGTTCTTTGCCGACTGCGAGAAACTGAATATCAAGAAGCCCGACGTGGTGGTCCCCGCGACGAGCGAGGTCTCCGAGTTCATCCGGGTCATCCAGCGCCTGATGGAGACCGGCTACGCCTACGAGGCGGGCGGGAATATCTACTTCGACACCTCGAAGCCCAAGCAGTACAACGTCTTTCACGATTTCGGGGAGGAAGACCTCGAAGAGGGCGTGCGCGAGGGCGTGGGGGTCGACCAGAACAAACGGAACAAGACCGACTTCGTTCTCTGGTTCACCAAATCCAAGTTCGAGGACCAGGAACTCAAATGGCAGTCCCCGTTCGGGCTCGGCTATCCCGGCTGGCACATCGAATGCTCGTGCATTTCGATGAAATACCTCGGCGAGTACCTCGACCTGCACTGCGGCGGGGTGGACAATATCTTTCCCCACCACACCAACGAGATCGCGCAGAGCGAGGCGTACCTCGGGCATCCGTGGTGCTCCAACTGGTTCCACGTCGCGCACCTGAACACCGCGAGCGGAAAAATGTCGAAATCCAAGGGCGAGTTCTTGACGCTCTCCCTGCTCCAGTCCAAGGGGTACGATCCCCTTGCCTACCGTTTCTTCTGCCTGCAGTCGCATTACCGCAAGTCGCTGGTCTTCACCTACGAGAACCTCGACAACGCGGCGGGCGCCTACGCGAAACTGGTCGCGAAGGTCGCCGCGATAAAAGACGAGGGCGAGTTCGACGAGGCGGGAGCGAAGCCCTACCTCGACGCGTTCCGCTCGGCGCTCGAAAACGACCTGAACACCTCGCTTGCCGTGACGGCGCTCTACGACGTGCTGAAGTCCCCCCTGAACGGAAAGACCAAGCGCGATCTGATCGCCAAGTTCGACACGGTGCTCTCGCTCGGGCTGCTTGACGCGGCGAAAAAGCTGAACGAGAAAGCCGCGCCCGAGACCGACGACCCGCGCCGGGCGAAGATCGAGGAGATGATCGCGGCGCGCGCCGAAGCCAAGAAGCAGAAGAACTACGCCGAAGCCGACCGGATCCGGGCGGAACTTTCGGAGATGGGCGTGACGCTGACCGACACCAAGGACGGAACGACCTACACCATCGCATAAAACGGCTGCGCGCCCGGTATCCTGCCGGGCGCGCTTTTCAAAAAAGAGAGGAGGAGAAGACGATGATCCGCGTGACGTTACCGGCGGGCGCCGGGGGGCTTTCGCTCCCGCTTTGGCTCTCCCGGATGGGCTACTCCGCCATCCTGCCCTGCGGCGGCGCGGGACGGTGCGGGAACTGCCGCGTGTCGCTTTTGTCGGGCAAACTGCTGGACCGGGACGACCCCGAAAAAGAACTCCTCCCCGACCAAAACGGCGAGGTGCGCGCCTGCCGCGCCCTGCTCTCGGACGAGGAGACCGTCGTCGGTCTTCCCGACGGGTGGGACGCCCCCGGCGCTGGACAAGCGCCGAAGTATTATCCGACGGGCGCGCTCGATATCGGGACGACCACGCTGGCGCTCCGACTGCGGGACGAGTGCGGCGAGGTTTTTGAGACCACGGCGGCAAACCCCCAATGCGTGTTCGGCGCCGACGTGGCGAGCCGGATCACCGCCGCGACGGAAAAGGGCGTCCGCGCGCTGCGCGTGTGCCTCGTCGACCGGCTCCGCGCCCTGCTCGGCGGGTGCAAGGTCGGGCGGATCTCGGTGGTCGGGAACCCGACGATGATCCACATTTTCGCCGGGATCTCGCCCGATCCCATCGGCATCTCGCCCTTTGTCCCGGCTTTTTCGGGCGAAAAGGAACTGGACGGTTCCCCGCTCGGGCTGCCGGTCGATACCTTCGTTCTGCTCCCCTCGGTCAAGGGCGCGGGCTACCTCGGCTCGGATCTGGTCGCGGGGGCGTACGCCTCGGGCGTCCTCTCCTCCCCCTGCCCCGCGATCTACTGCGACCTCGGGACCAACGGAGAACTGCTGCTCACGACGGGGACCGAGAACGGCGGGCATCTTTACGCCGCGTCCTGCGCCGTCGGTCCCTGCTTTGAGGGGGCGGGCATCGGTTCGGGCGTCGGAGGCGTTCCGGGCGCCGTTTCGCGCGTGGCAAAGCGCGACGGGACTTTCTTCTTTTCGACCGTCGGCGATCTGCCCCCGGTCGGGATCACGGGCAGCGGGCTGATCGACCTGTTCGCGTGCCTGCTCAAGGACGGGACCGTCGCGCGGGACGGACGGCTGGACCAGCCGTTTGCACTCGTCGGACGGCAGGTATTTGCCGACGGGACGCTCTCAGAAGAAAAAGAGACCCCGATCAGGATCGAACGGCAGGACGTGCGCGCCGTCCAGACGGCGAAAGCCGCCGTGCGTGCGGGGATCGCCGCTCTGCTTGCCGCCGCGTGGGTCGACCCCGACGAGATCGGCAGCGTGTTGCTTGCCGGGAGTTTCGGACTGTATCTTTCCCCCGCGTCCGCCGCGGCGATCGGGCTGCTTCCCCCGACGTGGGCAAACGACGCGAGGGCGGTCGGGAACGCCGCGCTGGACGGGGCGGATCTTGCGCTCACGTCGCCCGACGCGCGCGAGGGGATCGGAAAACTTGCCGACGCGGCGCACGTGGTCGACCTCAATTCGTCGGTCGCGTTCCGGGGCGCGTTCCTCTCCGAGTTGAACTTCTGAAAAAACGAAAAAGCCGGGGCGCCCCAAACGGGGCGCCCCGGTCGTTTACGAAAGAACGGTCAGTCGTTCTTCTCTTCGGTCTTTTCCTCGACCGGCGCTTTATCGTCGGCTTTCGGCGTTGCGGGCGCGATCTTCCCTTTTCCCTTTTTCTGGGGAACTTCCGCCGGAGCGGCTTTCTTCAGAGAGGGGTTCTTGTCCTCCGCTCTCACGTCGACGCTGCGGACGGCAGAGCGCAGG
The DNA here is from genome assembly GCA_946404035.1 of uncultured Clostridia bacterium. Lineage (GTDB taxonomy): Bacteria > Bacillota > Clostridia > Oscillospirales > CAG-272 > UBA1740. The sequence goes on from CAMJCC010000019.1 coordinate 4,390, forward strand.
AAGCGGATCTTGGTGCGGTCGCGGCTGGTCTCGATGGTGATGGTCTCCTCTTTGATGGAAACGATCTCGCCGATGATGCCGCCGATGGTGGTGATCTCATCCCCGACCTGCAGGGCGTTGCGCATCTCGTTCGCCTGTCTTTCCTGCTTTTTCTGCGGACGGATCAAAAGGAAATAGAAAACCACGGCGATCAGGACGAAAGACCCGATCATGATCCAGGAGGAAGCGGTGCTCCCCTCGGCAAGAAGAAATGAGTTGAACATGGGACGATCCTTTCAAAGTACGTTATAGTCAATCTGTATTATAACAGATAAAAACCCGGATTGCAAGTATTTTTTGAAAAAAGAGCGGAACGGTCGCGCGACCGTTCCGCTCGTATTCGGTTGGAGTGGGATTATTCCTTGTCGCCCTCGTCGACGGCGACCTCTGCGGGTTCGTCGGCGGCAGCGTCCTCTTTGTTGAAGAACTTGCTGGAGGCAACGAGCCGGACCACGATGCCGAGGATCAGCGCGCACGCGATCGAGGTCAGGGTGATCTGCCCTTTGTCAAAGACGAAAGTCAGCGACAGACCGCCGACGCCCGCGATCAGGATCGAGGAGACGGTGAACAGGTTCTTGTTGTCGGACAGGTCGACTTTCTGCAGCATCTTCAGACCGCTGACGGCGATGAAGCCGTAGAGCGCGAAGCAGACGCCGCCCATCACGCAGCTCGGGATGGTGGAGAGCAGGGTGACGAAAGGAGTGATGAAAGAAGCGATGATCGCCAGAACGGCTGTGCAGGTGATGGTCCAGACGGAGGCGTTGCCCGAGATGGCGACGCAGCCGATGGATTCTCCGTAGGTGGTGTTCGGGCAGCCGCCGAAGAAAGCGCCCGCCATCGAGCCGACGCCGTCGCCGAGCAGGGTCTTGTCAAGCCCCGGGTCGGCAAGCAGGTCACGGCCGATGATGGAGGAGAGGTTCTTGTGGTCGGCGATGTGCTCCGCGAAGACCACGAACGCGACCGGGATATACGCGACCGCGATGGTGCCGAAGTAGGCGGCGTTCATATCCTTGAAGCCCTTGACGGCGTGCAGGAAGCTGAAGTCGGGTTTCCAGTCCATATTCTTGAACTTGCCGAAATCAATGATCTTCAGCACTTCGACGTCCGCGGCGTTGCCGATCCCGGTGAGGATCGCGGCGATCACGTAGCCGACGGCGATACCGATCACGAACGGGATCAGTTTGATCATCTTCTTGTTGTTGACCGAGCAGACCACGACGGTGAGCAGGGTGATCAGAGCGATGGCAAGGAAGATCAGTCCTTTGTAGCCGAATTCAGCGTTCGGGAAGACGCCGCCCGTAGCGCCGAGCGAGTCCGAAACGGCGTTGCCGGCAAGCGACAGACCGATGATCGCGACCGTCGGGCCGATGATGGCGGCGGGCATCAGTTTATCGACCCACGCGGAGCCGACGAACTTGACGACCAGCGCAAGACCGACGTAGACGAGACCCGCGAGGATCGCGCCGATGATCAGTCCGAGGAAGCCGAGAGCGGCCGTGACGGCACCGGCGAATGCCGCGCCCATCGAGCTTAAGAACGCGAAAGACGAGCCGAGGAACACGGGGGAACGGAACTTGGTGAAGAGCTGGTAGACCAGGGTGCCGACGCCCGCGCCGAACAGAGCGGCGGAGACCGTCATCTCGGCGGGATTGACGATCATCGGAACCAGGATGGTCGCCGCGAGGATCGCGAGGAGCTGCTGGAGCGCGAAGAGCAGAGTTTGGCCGTAGCCCATCTGCTTGGGGGTCGCGTCGGTGTTGTAGATGAGTTTCATATACCTCTCCTTTATTTGTTTTTGATCTTCCTTTTCCGACCGTTCTGCAAGAAAAAAAGTCCTGCCGTTCCGGCAAGACAAAGGTCGGCGGCGCGCGCCGTCTTCCTCTGATCTTTCCGGCATCACGGTACCGAAATTAAAGATCTCGGGTCACATAAAATTATATCACATTTTGACGATTTGTAAAGAGTTATTTGCCATTTTCCCCTATTTTGTCATCCTGCACAAAGCGGGTCGACAATTCCTGTGTAGGTTGGACAAAACGCGTCGGAGGGCGGATTTTTCCCCTACGGGGAAATCCCCGCGCCGTCTTGCAATCGGCAAAAGAGTATGCTATACTGAATAAAAAGGAAAGAAAGGGGTGCGGGATGAAAACGATCCTTGTCAGTCGGTGTCTGTTCGGTGACGCCTGCCGCTACGACGGCGCGTCCCGTCCCTGCCCCGGCGTGGAAAAACTCCGGGAGCGTTTTACCGTCGTCCCGATCTGCCCCGAATGCGACGGCGGGCTTCCGGTCCCGCGCCCCGCGGGCGAGCGCCGCGGGGACCTTATCGTGACCCGGGACGGGCGCGATCTGACCGCCCATTACCGAAGGGGCGCGGAAGCGGCGCTGAAAAAAGCGCGGGAGAACGGGGCGACTGTCGCGCTACTAAAATCAAGAAGCCCGTCCTGCGGGGTCGGGCAGATCTACGACGGGAGTTTTACAGGCAAACTGACCGAGGGCGACGGAGTGACGGCGGAACTGCTGAAAGCGAACGGGATCGCCGTGTTCCCAGAGACCGAGCTCGACGAGTTGCTTGCCGAAACCGATACGGAGGGAGGGACGACGGCGTGACCGAGACCAACGTCCACGCGGGACACCGGGAAAAGATGCGCGAGAAGTACGCGCGGGCGGGCGCCGACGCGTTTCTTCCCCACGAGTTGCTGGAACTTTTGCTCTTCTACGCGGTCCCCTACCGCGATACCAATCCGACGGCGCACCGGCTGATCGAGCGGTTCGGCTCGCTCTCGGGCGTACTGGAAGCGAAAAAAGACGAACTGTGCGAGGTCCCGGGGATCGGAGAACACGCGGCGGACCTGATCGCCGCGGTGAAAGAGGCGGCGGACGCCGCGCAGTCCGAGCGGCTTCCCGACCGACGCGAAAACCGCGACACCCTGATCCGGCGGGCGAGGGCGGAACTCCGGGACGCGGAAAGCGACCGGACGGTCGCCTACTTTCTCGACAACGCCTATTCCCTGCTCGGCTCCGAAACCGTCTACGTCGGCTATCTCGGCGCGGCGGGGTTCCGCGATAAACTGATCGTGCGCCCGGCGCTGAAACGCCGCGCGTCGTTTATCGTGCTCGCCTCCTGCCACACGTCGCGCAGTTCGCGCGCCGACGAGAACGAGATCGCCGCCGCCGACCACTTCCGCGAAAGTCTGAAGCTCTCCGGGCTGACGCTGCTTGAACACTTCCTGTTTTCGGGCGAGTACGTCGCCTCGCTCTCGGACTATTTCCCGGAGGAGGAGCGCACGGCGAGAAAGAAAGACGCGTTTTTCGCCTGTGCCGGAAGGGAGGACGAAAAATGAACGCCGATAACCTTGCCGTCCTCTCGCGCCTGCTCTCGTTTACCGGGATCAAGGATCCGGGCGAAGCGGCGAAAAACCTGCTTGCCCGGTTCGGGTCGCTCTCGTCGCTCTTGTCGTCCGACGCGGCGGAACTTGCCGACGCGGGACTGTCCCCGCGCGAGGCCCTTTTGCTCTCGCTTGCCGCGGCGATCCCGGCGCGGGCGGCGGAGGACGCGATCCCGGGAAAAACCGTCTTTGACAACTCGAAAAAACTCGCCGACTTCTTTATCCGTCGGTTCCTCGGCGCGTCGGTCGAGCGGGTCGTTCTGCTGTTGCTTGACGAAAACTACCGTCCGCTCGCCCTGAAAAAGATCGCCGAGGGGGCGGTCAACTCCGCCGCGGTCGAACTTCGCTGCGTGACCGAGGCGGCGGTACAGGTCGACGCGTCCTACGCCGTCCTTGCCCACAACCATCCGCGCGGCACGCCCGCGCCGTCGCGCGACGACGAAACGACGACCCGGCTGACCTCCGACGCCCTGGCGTCCGCCGGGGTCAGGTTGATCGAACATTACGTCGTCGCCGGGAACCGCGCCGTCCCGGTCCTCTACTCCCTCGGGAGTTTGCCGACCGAGATGCCCGCGTCGTTCTACGAATAATAAAAAGGAAGCCCGCCCCGGATCGGGGCGGGCGCTTTTTTTATCGGTTTCCGTACATTTTGTCGTAGTATTTCAGGTAGTCGCCCGAGGTGCATTCGTCAAGCCACCAGGCGTTTTCGCGGTACCAGGAGATGGTCAGTTTGATGCCGTCCTTGAACATCGTGGTCGGCTGCCAGCCGAGGTCCGCCATCGCCTTGGACGGGTCGATCGCGTATCTCTGGTCGTGTCCCTTGCGGTCGGCGACGTAGCGGATCAGGGTCTCGGGCTTGCCGAGTTCTTTCAGGATGATCTTCACGATCTCGATGTTCGATTTCTCGTTGTGTCCGCCGAGGTTGTAGACCTCGCCGACCTTGCCCTTTTCAAGCACCGCGAGGATACCGCGGCAATGGTCCTCGACGTACAGCCAGTCGCGGACGTTCAGCCCCTGCCCGTAGACGGGGAGTTCCTTGTCGTGCGTGGCGTTGTTGATCATCAGCGGGATGAGTTTTTCGGGGAACTGATACGGTCCGTAGTTGTTGGAGCAGCGCGAGACCGTCACGGGCAGACCGTAGGTGCGGTGGTACGCCAGCGCGAGCAGGTCCGCCGACGCCTTGGACGTCGAATAGGGGCTGGACGTTCTGATCGGCGTGTCTTCGTGGAAGAACAGGTCGGGGCGGTCGAGCGGGAGATCGCCGTAGACCTCGTCAGTCCCGACCTGGTGAAAGCGCTCGACGCCGTATTTCCGGCACGCGTCCATCACGACCTGCGTGCCGAGGATGTTGGTCTCAAGGAACACGCCGGGGTTCTCGATCGAACGGTCGACGTGGGACTCGGCGGCAAAGTTGACGACGACGTCGGGACGCTCTTTCTCAAAGATCGAGAAAATGCCGTCCCGGTTGCGGATGTCCTCGCGGTAGAAGACGTAGCGGGGATCCGCCAACTCGGCCTTGATGGTCGAGGGGTTCGCCGCGTAGGTCAGGCAGTCGACGTTGACCACCCGCCACTCGGGTCTTTCGCGCAAGATGAGTTTGCAGAAGCAGTTGCCGATGAACCCGGCTCCCCCGGTGACGAGGATGGTTTTCGCAACGTTTTTCATAATCTTCCTTCCGTTTCGTTCTTCATTGTGCCGTGATACGACCTGAAATACCGGCTCCTCAAAGTTCAAAGGACACGTTCGCCTCTTGCAGAGTCGGGTTTTTCCGATCCTTTTCGGACAGGAGCGGTTCCCCGTCGAAACGCCAGTCGATGCCGACCATCGGATCGTTCCAGATGATGCCGCCCTCGTCCTCCGGGTGGTAGAACTCGTCGCATTTATACGCGAACACCGCGGTATCGCTCAGTACGACGAACCCGTGCGCGAACCCCCTCGGGATCATAAACATTCTCTTGTTGTCGCCCGACAGGAGCGCCCCGACGTATTTTCCGTACGTCGGCGAACTTTTTCGCAGATCGACGGCGACGTCGAACACCTCGCCCTCGAGCACGCGGACCAGTTTCGCCTGCGGATGCGTTTTCTGGAAGTGAAGCCCCCGCAGAACGCCCTTTTTCGATTTCGACTGGTTGTCCTGCACGAAACGATAATCCAGACCGGCTTTTCTGAATTCGTCCTCCTGATAGGTTTCCATAAAGTATCCGCGATCGTCGCCGAATACCTTCACGTCGATGATATAAACGCCCTCTATATCGGTTTTGTTGAAAACGAACATTTCAGTACGAATACTTCCCTTCCGCCACGTTTTTCAGGTGCTGGCCGTACGGTGATTTGCCGTACTTTTCCGCCGCCGCCAACAGGGTCTCTTTGTCGATCCACCGGTTGATGTACGCGATCTCCTCCGGCGCGGAGATCTTGATCCCCTGCCGTTTTTCGATCATCTGGACGTAGTCCGTCGCCTCGACGAGAGAATCCATCGTGCCGGTATCCAGCCACGCGTATCCGCGACCGAGCAGAATGCCCTTTAATTTACTCTCTTTCAGATAGGCGTCGTTGAGCGAGGTGATCTCCAGTTCTCCGCGCGCGGAGGGCTTGATCTGTTTGGCGTGGTCGCTGACGCCCGCGGGATAAAAGTACAAGCCGGTGATGCAGTAGTTGGATTTCGGGTTTTGCGGTTTTTCCTCGACCGATAAGATCGAGCCGTCGGGGGCGATCTCCATGATTCCGAACCGTTCCGGGTCGTTGACGTAGTAGCCGAAGATGGTCGCAAATCCCCTCTCAGCGTCGCGTTTCGCCTCCTGCAGCTTTTCGGTCAGTCCGTTTCCGTAGAAAATGTTATCCCCGAGGATCATACAGCAGGGATCGCCGCCGATGAACTCCTCCCCGAGCAGAAACGCCTGGGCAAGACCGTCGGGGGACGGCTGGACCATGTAGGACAGGTGGATGCCGAATTGCGAACCGTCCCCGAGCAGTCTTTCGAAATTCGGGATATCGGTCGGCGTGGAAATGATCAGAACGTCCTTTATCCCGGCAAGCATAAGGGTGCTTAACGGATAAAAAACCATCGGCTTATCGTAAACGGGCAACAGTTGCTTGGACGTGACCATCGTCAGGGGGTAAAGTCTGGTTCCGGCGCCGCCAGCCAAGATAATTCCTTTCACGGAAAGCACCTCCTAAAAAGCGTTTTTTATTTGGCGTATTTGATGACGAGTTTGGCGATCCGTTCCCGATCTTCCTCCGTCACCCACCATCCGACGGGGATGCAAAGATGCGTTCTGTTGAACTGCTCAACGCCCGGCAGATTGGGATCGAAAGAGTCGGCGAACATCGAGTGCGTGTCGTTTCTCGCGTGCACTTTGGACGTCATGATGCCCTCTTCTTTCATCTTCTGCATCACTTCGTCCCGGTTGTTCATATGGATCGTAAACAGCCAGAACGCGCTCTTGCCGTCAGGGTTCTCGGGGCAGCAGACGATATTGTCGTGTCCCTTGAACGCCTCGTAATAGTACGCCGCGTTCTCTCTGTGCTTTTTCAGGATCTCGTTGACGTGTTTAAAGTTGGTCAGACCGACGACGGCGCAAACGTCGTTCATATGGAACTTGTACCCGGATTCCGGAACGTCCAGTTCGCAACGCAGGTCGATCCCCTCCCGAATGGTCCGGTCGATACCGTACCAGCGGAGGAGTTTGGCTCTCTCGTAATCCTTTTCGGACTTCATCATCAGGATGCCGCCGTCAACGCTCGTGATGTGCTTGATGGCTTGCAGGGAGATCATCGTGTAGTCGGACCAGTTGCCGACCATCTTCCCTTTGTACTCCATCCCCATCGCGTGGGCGCCGTCCTCGATCACTTTCAGGTCGTGCTTCTTGGCGATGGCGTTGATCCGCTCGATATCGCAAGGGTTGCCTCCCCAATGCACCATCGAGATCGCCTTGGTCTTCGGGGTGATCTTTCTCTCGATATCGTCGGGATCGATGCTGCCGGTGATCGGATCGACGTCCGCCCAGACCACGCGCGCGCCGTTGGCGATGATCGGCTCGTTGGTCGCCGTGCAGGTGATGGGGGTCGAGATGACCTCCGCGTCGTTGCTGTTGTACCAGGTCTTCGGTCCGTCCTGATGAAGCGCCATGTGGTAGGCAAGATGCAACCCCGCCGTGCCGTTGTTCAGCGTGGTGAGATACGGGGTCTTGAAGAACTCTTTCAGCGCTTTTTCAAAAGCCAGGACCTGCTCGCCCTCTCCGATGTAGCCGCTGTGGATGACGTCCAGTAACGGTTGATCGACCTCTTCCGCCATAAAGACCTTAAAAAGTGGGATCTGTTTCATTTCGTTTATGCTCCTTTATTTTTTTCTTGTTTAACAATCAAACATTTTGCCTTTGCCGTAATCGGGTTTGAGTTCGTATTTTTCGAAATCGTAACAGTACTCTTTCAGTTCGGATTCGATATACGCGATATCTTTCTCGTAGTTCTTGAACCGCAGCCAGACCTGCGTGTTCTGCAGGGAAAGTTCGGGTTTGAAATACCCGCGTTGGTTTTCGCACGGAACACCCGCCAAGCCGCAGAACGACACGATCTTTTCCCTGGTCCTCTCGTAATCGTAGACCAGATCTTCAAATTGGACCCGCATCACGAACGCCGGATCGTTTTGCGCCGCGCTCTGCTCTCTCGTCCACAAAAACCATTTGCAGAACTCCTCGACGGTCTTGCACGGAACGACGTTGGTGCGGATGAAATACTTGCAGGTAAAGTACAGATCGCGGGGGTCCCGGTCGACGATGAACACCCGGCACTCGTCCGGGATGAACGCCGCGTATCTTTCCACGTTGGTCGGCGGGACCAACTGATCGATAAGGACGTATTTGCTGTGATCGGCGTTGCAGTAGTCAAGGAGTTTGCCAACGTACTCTTTCGTTGCTTCAAGGAACCTGTTCTTATCGTAGGTTCCGGCGTATTGGGTCGCGTTGGAAAGCAGCGACGTCTTCACCCATTTGGGTCGTCCTCTTCTGAAGACCGTCCGGATCATTTTTAAGTAGATCCGGTTGAAGAACGTGAACAGCGCCCCCCGCTCTTTCATTTCGATGTGGCTTTTTCCCTTGTAGGTAAAACCGCACAGACCGTCGATATATTCGAGGGAGATCTTCTTGAAGTTTCCCTTGCAGATCTGCTCGTAGTGATGATTTGCCAGTTTGTTCGTGTTGTAGTCGATATAGTCCCGGAACCGCTTGATCGCGTAGCTCGTATTCAACCGGTTGGGGTTTTCCACAAGATTGTAATACAGGTCGCTGATACAGTCCGGATCGTGCAGGATGCGGACCTCGTACACGTCGGAACTTGCCGCGACCGAGCCGTATTCCTGAAAGATGTTGGTGATGGCGCTGGATCCGGTGTTAAAAAAACCCGTCGTGGTTATGATCATGGTTTTCCCTCATTTGTTTTTCAGTTTCAAAAGAAGTTTGAAAATGCCCGTGTAGTACAGGAACTTGAACAGGTACTTTCTTTTGAGAACGCCGAGGACTGTTCTGTCCGCGTATTTCTTCAAAACGTACTTGAAACCCTTGTCCCGATAGTCGCGCCAGAACGCGTCGACCTTTTCGTTCCGTTTCGTCGGGTGGACAAGATTGGGCTGACCGCTTTGGACCTTGTCGACCGTTACTTCCATATGCTCGGTCTTGTCCAGTTCGTTTTTCAGTTCCTCGTATCCCTTTTCCGAATTGATCTGAAGGACCGAAACGCCCTTGTCGTCGCTGAACGCGGGATAATAGTCCTCGATCCCCCAGAAGTCCCCGAGCGTGAAATCGGACACCCGATCGGTTTTGGTATACGCACAGTGATAACAGGATTCGCGCAGGATCAGGTTGTGAAAGAACAGGACCATGAAATAGTCTTCGTTCTGCCGATAGATCCCGGTTTTCTTTGGATAGGTGATCGCCATCCTGAAATCGCGCCAGCTCCGATCTTTGTTTCGGAAATCGATGGCTTTGATATCGCTTTTCCTTTTCCGGAACGCGACGTATTCCTCCCAGATCTTCGGGCTGGGAACGCCGTGGCAGATCAGGTCGCACAGGAACAGACCGTCGGTACCGGTCCCCCTGACCTCCAGAAACGATCTCAACCCGCTGCACTGACACGCCGTACCGGAGAACAGGACGCGACGACCGTTTTTCAGGTCCTCTGCGACCTCGGCAAACGTGTCCCCCAGATCGCTCTGAACGTACTTGGATCTTTGGACCCGCATTATCTCTTCGGGACGGTCGATCCTGACGTGGACGACCCGCCAGTCCCCGTCGAACGCGACCCCGTAGACGATCCCGCCCTTGTTCAGGAAGGTTTCTGCGATCAGATGGAACGCGCCGCCCGACGTCGATTTGGACCGGACCGTTTCGTCTTTGTGCTTTAAAGCAAATACCTTATAGGCGGGGGAGAGCGCCGGTTGATTGGCTTTTTCGCAAACGATATCGCAAAGGTGGCAAGAGATGCATTTTCCCCAGTCCACGGTCGGGTACAGAAACCCTCCCGCGTCCGCGACCATTTCGATCGCGCCGACGGGGCATGCGAACTTGCAGGCGCCGCAACCGGTACAACGTTTTTCGTCGATCATCAGCGGTCCCGCTCCTTTTGATTGGCTTTTTTGATCTCCGTTTTGAACTGCTTCCGTTTGATGCGGTATTCTTTATGCAGAACGGACAGGACCGTCCAGAAAAACCGATATTCCAATTCGATGAATTTTCTGTGGAGCCACGAAGTCTTCGCATACTTTCTCAATACGTAAAGCGCGCCGGACCACGAATAAAACCGTCTGAAAACCGTAGCGCCGATCGCGCCTTTCTTGACGGTCGACGCACCGCACAGATGCCGGACTTGCGCATCCGCGCAGATGCAGGAAACGGCGTCCGACTGTTTTAACTGATAGCCGAGGATATCCTCCTCGTGATAGAAAACGACGTTTTCATCCAGAAACCCGTGCTCGATAAGAAAACCGCTTTCGATACACATACAGCATCCCGAGAACAGTCCCTGATAGATAAAGTCCTTGGTCGTATCGTAATAGATCCGCCTTTTCTTGCGGGTAAAGAACGACAGCAGAGGACCGATGACTTTCATCGGATACAGCCGGGTGACCCCGTCGTACAGTCTGCCGGCGTATTGGATGTAGTTGCCGTTTGCGTCGTACAGCGCGGGGCCGCAGATCCGGATCTTTTCGTCCTTACCGAACGCGTCGAGCATGACCGACAGCGCGTCGTTCAATAGAACGGTGTCGCTGTCAAGGAACAACACGTAGTCCGCTTTTTCTTCCACCGCCACTCTGGCTCCGACGTTCCATCCCTCCGAGTTGCCGCAATCCTTCTCCGAAAAAAGGACCGTTACCCGGTTATCGTCGCGGTAAAAATCCTCCAGCTCCTTGCCGGAACCGTCTTTGGAATTGTTGTCCACGATATAGATATGATAATCGGGATATTTCACGGTGTTCGCAAAAATCGACTCCGCGCAATCCCGCGTCAGACCGAACGAATTGAAATTCAGAATAACGATCCCAACCATATTACCTGTCTTTTCCTTTCCCGAAGCGCCGCGAGAACCGTTTGCCGAAAGATCTGACGTTCTCTAAAACGAATTCGTCCCTTAAAACCAAAAGCGTCGCGTAAAACACAGTCGCGCATCCGACGACGATGATCCCGAGTTTCACCCAGTAATTCATATCAACGGCGCTGATCAAAAAGTAGAACAGCACCATCAAGCCGATCGAAACGGCGGTTTTCAATACGGTCGCCGGGAAATGAGCGATGCGGATATTCCGATCGAACCGCCACAGCATACAGGTGAAGATGACCACCTCGGAAATGCAGGTCGTGATCGCTGCCGCCAGCCCCCCGAACATAGGGATCAAAACGATATTCAGGACGATGTTCGCGATCATCCCCGCGACCGACGCGATAAGATAGCGGATCTCCTTTTTTGCCGGGAGCAGAAACAGATTGCCGAGCAGATACGTTCCGAACGACGCGATGATCAAAGAAACGGACAGTATCTGTAAATACGGGATGGATTCGTCGAATTTCCCGCCGCCGAAGATATAAACGACCTGCGGCGCAACGAGCGCGAGCCCGATGATAGCCGGAAGAAATACGTTCAGAACGAACTGGATCGCCCTTTTGAAATAATAATTGAAACTCTCGTAGTTCCGTTCGGAGTAGGAGAGCGAACATTTCGGCACGAAAACGACGATCACGGCGTAGAGAAGCTGCGCCATCATCATCTTGATCTTGAACGCGAAACCGTACAAACCGACGACGTAATCGTTTTCCAAAAACCCGAGCATCGTAATGTCGAGATTGTTCAGAACCGATTCGGAGATCTGCATGGCGAACAGGATCATCACAGGTTTCAGGTGCGCCCGCAGATTGAGGTGGAACGTGAAGCGGATCTTACAGAGTTTTCCCCTGAAAAAAACGTTTGACAGCGCGACGATATTGTTGACCGTCACGTTCAGGATCATATACAGGACGGTTTGCTCCGGCGTTTTGACGAACAGGACGACGAGAACGACGTAGATCAGTTTCAGGACGATGGTCCGGATGGTCACGAACAGATACTCTTCGCAGGCGTAATTGATCCAGTCGCATCCGAACGTGTTGAAGAGCAGCGTGGTGGACGAAATGATGATCAGCAGCCGATAGTCCCCGACCTTTTTATACACCACGAACGCAAGAGCCAGAAGAGCGTACGCCAAAACGGTCGTGATAACGTTGATGGAAAAGATCTCGCTCGCGACCCTTGACAGTTTCTCCTTATCGTTCCGGAGGACCGAACATTCGCGGATGGCGTACGCGGAGATCCCCAGACTGGCGATCAGGGAGAAGTAGCTGATAAAGGAGTTTGAAAAATCGACTTTCCCGACGTTTTCCGGCCCCAGGGCAATAGACACGACGGGAAAGGTGATCAGAGGGAAAAGCAGGATAGCAACGGTTTTAATGACGTTCAAAACCGCGTTTATTTTCAAACTCCCTTTTTCCACGTCAATCAACCGTCCCCGTTGTTTTCTCTGCGGCAGCCACGCCGGAAGTCAGATACTCCATAGACTGTTCTTTCAGTTCGTCTATCCGTTTTTGTGTAAACGCAAACTCTTCTCCGGAGAGATCGTTGGGCATGCCGCCGTCGATCAACCTGGAAAGAAGTCCGATCTTCTCAAGGAAGGTCTTGGCTCTCTCCGGGCTTTTTTTGTTCAGGACGCTGACGAACTGCTTTCGGAAGATGACCGAAAAAGCCGTTCCGTGAAAAGAGTTGGTCACGACGTAGTCCGCCCCGTCGAAAAACGCAACGAACTCCTCGGGTCCGAGATCGCGGAAAACCCTCACGTTTTTGCTGCGGATCTTGTGGTTCCCGATGAAATAGATCTCAAGACCTCTTTCCGTGGCGATCTTTTCCGCGACCGACACGACGTTATCGAAATCGTTCAGCGCATAGACCAGCAAATACTTGCTTTTCGCTTTCGGTACCCGGTCCAGTTCCAGATACTCTCTCCATTCGTCGGCGTTCAGCAGGAGCGTGGGGTCCAGGACCTCGGACGCTTCCTTTCCCGTGACCTGCGTGAGTAGCCCTGACTTTTCCCTGAGAGATATCTTCTCATAGCCGGACAAAAACGCCTTGAGCTCCCCGTTGTAGACCTCGTTGTCAAAAGCGTAGTTGCCGAAACTGGAGGCGTAAGAGATCCTTGCGCCGACCCCGGGGAAATCCCCGAAATAGACCCGGTCGAACCCTTTCAGCAAACGGGGGTTCCAAATCTGGTCGCTGCCGCTGATGAGCAGGTCCAGAGGATACCCGTTTTTCAGGATGCGCCGTTTGGACAGTCTTTCCGACAACAGATACCGATTTTTGAAAAAGCGCTTGAACTTTGCGATCTTGGCGCTGTTCTTTTTGAAGTTCCGGACGTCCTGCATCGCGTAGTACAGGTAATGCAGAGAGAGACCGAAACGGATCCTTTTCAACCCTTTAGAAATAAACTTGTTGTCGTAATCGACGATCACAACGTCGTCCGTTTGTTTTTGCAGGGCACGCTGCAGAGCGAAAGACTGCAGTACCGCGCCGTAGTTGCTCGAATTATGAAACGTAACGATCCCGATCTTCATATTACACCCTGTGTTTTTTCAAGTAAAGCATCCATCCGAGGGGATATGCGAAAAGCGCGACCGCTTTATTGACTTTTTTGGAAAACACGCTCTCTTTGACGACTTTCAGTATGGCGACGTACCGCACCGTATCGAGGAAACGGGCCTTGAGACCTTTATCGAATTGCAGTCTTTGCTCGATATACGCCGCGTAACCCCGGGGGTTGTTTCTGATCAGCCGGCTCATGTTCTGCGTGTACCCGTCGGAGCAGTATTCCCGGATATAGATCACGTCCGGAAGCAGAAGAAGCGTGCCGTCGCGATCCAACAGATCGTACAAATAGTTTTCGGGGACGAATTTTTCGCCGGGAAAACTCGGGAAGCGGTACCGACGGATATATCTCGTTTCGTACACGAGCATCGTATCGCCGCGAAGACCATGTTTATCGTACGCTTCTTTCAGTTTGGTCCGGACGACCGCCTTTTGCGCGTCGGGCATTTGGGTCTGCGTGCAGAAAGCAAGGATGCCGATATCGCCGTCTCCTTTGTCGGACCACTTCTTTTTGACGGCGTCCACGCAGTTCGGGGTCAGAGAATCGTCGGAATCCACGCAGGCAAACAGTTCGGTTTCGGTCAACTCGACCCCCTTGTTGTGGGCGGCAGATTTTCCGGCGTTGCTTTGATAAACGTATTCGATCCTGAAGGACGCCGTTTCCCGGACCTCCCCGATATACTCGTCCGTACCGTCGGACGAACCGTCGTCGACGATCAGCCAGACGAAGTCCTTGCAGGTTTGTTGCTCGAGCGACCGGTAGAGCTTGCCCAGCTTTTCTTTTCGGTTGTAGGTAGGAGTGAAAACCGTCAGAAATTCCATTTTAAAAACCGCCGTATTTCGTATAGATCAAAAGCACCCAACGGATCAAGAGGAAGAGATTGGAACCGATCACCGACACAAGGAAAACGATTTTTTCTTTCTTGGAGAGGTTGCCGTAAATGATGCCGAAGAACGCCGCGGCGGGCAGATAGAAGAACGCCCTGAACCGCAACGTCCAATAGATATAGATGGAGCACATATACAAAACGGCCGCCGTCGCCAAAACGATCAGATACTTATCGTAATTCGGATAAGAGCCCTGAATTCTTCTCCGATAAAAACATCCGAATGCCAAGAGGAGATAAACGGGTATCCCTTTCAGGAATGCGATCGTTGACGACTCGTCGCCACCGGAACTCTTGAAATGCCGGGTCAACAATTCGGAAAGTTTAGGGAAAATCGGTCTTGTTATCGTGGACAAAATGGTGCCAATGTCCATAAAAAACACAAAAAACAAAGCCAACAAAACCATATAGACAATGATCACGGTCTTGTTGAGTTTTTTGAAGTAACAAATGATAAAAACCGGAATTAAAACGACGCTGGATGTGTGAAACAGGATTGCTAGCACCAGTAGCAAGAAACACAGAATGCCTCGGCAAACGGTCCTCTTTTTAAAGAGAAACACGAAAAACAAAGCAACGAACGCGCAGGCGAAACTCTGCTTCAGTGCCGTAAACGTAAAGAAGACGAAGTCGGTCGTCAGCAAAAACGCAAGCGACGCGCGCGAATTGTTCTCAAGGATCTTGTGCGCAAGCAGAACGACGAGCAAACTGAAAAACGTCGTAAAGAACAGAACGTGCTCATAATTGTTCGACGTGAACCGAAAAACGTTGAAAACCGCCTCCAGACCGATGCTGGTTTTCCTTTGCCCCTCGAATTCGACAAGATAATTCTCTCTGTCCGAGCCGTAAGATACGGAAGTTTTCGTGCAGATCAGATTGACAAGAGCGAACAGAAGAGCGTAAACGGCAATGAGAACAAGACCGTATTTATCCTTGTGATCGTCATAGCATACCGCGTTCGTCCGATCGTTTTCAAGGGAAACACGCTCTTTTCTCTTGTTTGTGAAAAGCACGAAGAGTACAACTGCAAAGTAAACCGAAATCCACAGCAATCCGATCATCGTTTCACATCTTTCTTATTTCTTAAAGCATAGCCGTACGCCTTATTGATATTCTGCATATACCGTTCCAAATTGTTCAGTTCATTTGCTCTCGATAACGCCTCGCTGCATTTTGAAGAATAGTATTTGTCGTCCGAAAGGAGTTTGGAGATCTCTGCGACGAAATCGTCCGCGCTGCCGCATAACGCACCGCAACGGTCGTTGACGATAGAGGGGAGCCCCCCGACGTTGCTTGCGACGACCGGTTTACCCGCCGCGAGCGCCTCGACGGCGACCAGTCCGAACCCCTCCCACGAAGAGGTGATCGCAAGGATCTTGGATCTTGCCATATAGGAAACGGGATCGTCAACGAAACCAGCGACCGTTACCGTATTTTCAAGTTTCAACCTGCCGATGGTCTCGTTGACCTCGGATCTCAGTTCCCCATCCCCGAGCATAATGGCTTTCAAATGAGGAAAAGAAGAAGAAAGACGGTATACAATCTCCAAAAACAGCCCCGGGTTTTTTTGCTCCATCAAACGGCCGCAGAAGACCAGATCGTATTCGCTCGGAACGGCGGGATCAACATTCCGCTGGATCTTTTTTACGTCGATAGGGTTTCCGATCACAACGGTTTTATCAGCAAACCGTTTCCCGAAAACGAACTCGTCCATAACGCTTTTCGAAACGGTCAGTAACACGCTGCAATTGGCGGCGATATACCGGAACAAAAGACTTTTGACGCCGATCCTTTTGAGCCACGGACAGTTGTTATGCAGATGCGAAACGACGGGGACGCGCTTCTTGCTTGCCAGGATCGCAAGCAGACCCGCGCGGAAATCGTGCGCGTGGATCACGTCGGGCTTGATCTCCCTGATGATCCGTCGGATCTCTTTGACGCACAGCTTTTTTACGGGTAAATACCGAACGCCCCGCTTTTTTAAGATCTCCTCGATCTTCCCTTGCGGGGAGCAGTAGTACGCCTCGTTTTGTTCGTCGGAGTTCTCTATGATCTGAATGGCAACGTTCTCTGCGCCCGAAAAGCTGTTCGTGTTAAGCAAATGAACAATTCTCATTCAAAACCTCCATGATCTGATCGTTGATGGCTCTCTGATCAAATACGGTCTCCGCGATCTGTCTTGCGTTTTCGCCCATCCTTTTGGCGAGGGGCTTGTCACGCAGGACCCTCAGGCATTTGCTTGCCATATCCTGCGGATCTTTCAGATTGACGAGGAAGCCGTTGAACCCATCCATGACCATATCGCGGCAACCGATCGTGTCGGCGACGATGACGCCCCTGCCGACCGCTTGCGCTTCCATAACGGACATGGGCTTCCCCTCGCGGTAGGAGGGCAAGACCAACATCAGGGCCCCCTCCAGATAAGGACGGACGTCCGACACGTTGCCGAGATACTCGATTTCCCCGTTTTTCACGTAGGACTCGATATCGGAGACTTTCAGGTTGCCCTCTCCCCCCAGATACAGGAAGCGGGCGTCCGGTTCCTGTTTCCTTACCAGGCGCGCGCACTCGCAGTAATCGAGCACCCCTTTGGTCGTCAGCATCCTGGCGACCATAATAAAGGTTTTGGAGGCGGTATCGAGTTCTTTGTACGCGAACCTTTCCGTGTCGACGCCCACTCCGTTGATCATCGCCGTCTGCTCCTTTTTCACCAGGCGCATACGGATGAACTCGCTTTTGTCGTCTTGGTTCAAAAAGAAGACCTTCGTCGCGTGCTTGAAAGACTTTTTATACAGCCGGCACTCGATCTTTTTGATCAGTTTCCATTTGATGCCGGAGTTGATGAAAGGGTCCCCGGCACCCTCGACCATGGAGAAAATGTTTTTGATCCCCGCTTTGTGTGCAGCTTGCACGCCGTAAATGTTCGGCTTTGCCATAAAGGTCAGGACCAGATCGGGAGCCAGATCGGAGATCAGCTTTTGAAGACTTTTTTTCAGTTTGACGATCTTCAAGGGGTTAATGCTTCTGTTATCGTTGTCCACACAGTGGTTGTGAACGTCGTTTTGCGCCAGCAATTCGTTATACTTATCGTCGAAAGAAACGGTATCGACGCGGTATCCGGCGGCTTCCATTTTTCTGATCAAGGGAAGCCGGAAAGTATAGATGCTCTGGGAAGAATTGCAGACGAACAAAACTTTCTTCATTTTCTCTCGGTTTCCTTTATGCTTTCTCGGAGGTCGTCCT
>CAMJCC010000020.1 GCA_946404035.1 uncultured Clostridia bacterium
CGTCCGACGCCCTCTCGCGCCTGAACGCCGCCACGCCCGCCGAACTGACCTTTCTCGACGCGTATTACCCGGAAAACAAACTGACCGACCAGGTCTTTGCCGAATACGAGGTCCTGCTCCGCACCGAGCGGAACGCGGAGGAACTTGCCGCCTCGTTCCGGAAACTCCTTGCCGACCCAAACCTCACCTGTCGTAACCTGACGCACGGCAAGGCGAGCGAGCGGGTCGTCGGACGGCAGACCGGGGACGCGAAAGTGACCGTCACGGGGGAGCACGCGCTCCGGCTGACCATGACCCTCGGCACCTCGCAGGGAGAGTTTTTGAACCCCGACTACGTGATGATCGCCCTCGATCAGGCGACCGGGTTCCTTGCGGGCTCCCCGCTTGAAAACACCTATCTCATCCGTCGTCTCCGCGCCCTCGACAAGGATAGACGACCGTTCCGATAAAACAATGCCTCCGCGAATAAACGCGGAGGCAATTCTTTCGATCAGAGATCGCCATTCACGACGGCGGCGGGGGATCCCCGCCGCCGTCAATTCACGCGGGTTTTGCCCGCAAGTCATCCGTTCCTCGCTCCGCCCTCGGCGGCACTCACTGCGCAGCACCTTTCGGCGCCAGCATATTCCGGAAAGCCAGGGGAGAGTTCCCGAGCGTTTCGCGGAAGATGCGGTAGAAATATTGCATACTGAAAAATCCCGATCTCTCCGCGACCTCCGAGACCGGAAGCGACGTTTCGGCAAGCAGCGCCAGCGCGTGGTGCAACCGGACGCGGTTGATATACTCGACGGGCGGGACGCCGACGCCCTCGCGGAAAATGCGCGTGAAAGGGTCGGGGGTCAGGCAGAGTTCGGCGGCAAGAGAGGGAATGGTCATCTTGCCCGCGTAGTCGCATTCGATACGGTCCAGCACCGGCTTCATCCGCATGATGTTGTGATACACCATCCGGTCGTCGCCGCGCTTTTCGCCGCCGTAGTGGCGGAGCAGTTCGGTCATCATCAGGTAGAGATTGGCGCGGATCGGCATCGCGTAGCAGACCTCGTGCGCCTCGTATTCGTCCTGCGCCGCGTCCATCAGCGCGGTCAGTTTCGCGTGCAGGGGATGCTCGGCGGTAAAGGTGAACAGCAGGTTTTTCGCCTGTACGGTCAGCATATAGAGCAGTTCGGTCTCGATCGTATCCATATTCTGCGAGAGGATCTCTTCGTGAAAGGTCATCAGCCGGATCTCGGCGGGTCCCTCCGCCGCCTCGCAGGACAGGAGCCGCGAGGGCGCGACGAAGAGGATCTCTCCCTCCGACGCTTCGCGCGTGAACAGCCCCGCCTGGATGCGCACTTTCCCCGACAGAACGCCGACGAACGACATCCATCCGTCGCGGATAAAGGTGGGGATCAGCCGTCCCTCTCCGTGCCGCACCGTCATTTCAAAGGGGAATTGCCGCGAGTTCTTTTCGTTTGCCATACGGTCGTATCTCCTTGCCGTTTTGTCGCCAAATCCGATATTTTCCGCTTCCATTATACCAAATCGGAAACGAATTGTAAAGGTTTTCCGTGAAATCTTTTCTTTCTGTTTTAATAAAAGTTTTATGTTTGTTCACGGAATACACATTTTCTCGTTTCAGTTTCGTCTTATCTCGGTGTTACAATGAAAAACGGAATACCGGGGGCGCCCGGTCGATCTCGAGTAAGGACGGTACAAAGATGAAAAGGATCATCGCGTTCATTCTTCCGCTGTTGCTTCTTTTGTCGCTCGTTTCCTGTTCCATCGGCGGCAAGGACAACGGTCTTTCCGCCTACGATATCGCCGTCGAAAACGGTTACAAGGGCGACGAGAACTCGTGGCTCGAAAGTCTGAAAGGAAAGGACCTTTCGCTCTCGGAGGTCTACGCCGCCGCGAAAGAGGCGGGTTTTGAGGGCGATCTGCTCGATTTCTTGAAAGAATACCTCTCCTACGACGACGGGGATCTTGCCCGCGCCGGGGTCGCGCCCGCGTCCGCCGGGATCAGCCAGTCGCTGCTTTCCAGCGTCAGCATCACCTGCAGCTTCGAGTATCAGGTGTCGTCCTACGGCGGATGGCCGTTCGGCGGCGGCGGTACGACCACCAGAACGGCGCAGCAGTCGGGGTCCGGCGTGATCTACCGGCTGGATAAGGAAAAGGGCGACGCCTATATCATCACCAACTACCACGTCGTCTACTACTACGCCTCGACCACCGAGGACAGGATCAGCGACCAGATCAAGGTCTATCTCTACGGCAGCGAAAACGAGCGCAGCGCGATGGAGGCGACCTACGTCGGCGGCTCGATGAACTACGACGTCGCGGTCTTGAAGATCACGGACAGCGATGTCATCAAAAACAGTTCGGCGCTTCCCGTATCGGTCTTCAACTCCAACCTGCTCATCGTCGGGGATACCGCCATTGCCATCGGCAACGCCGAGGGTGAGGGCATCTCGGTCACGCGGGGCATCATCTCGGTGGATTCCGAGTATATCCAGATGACCGCTTGCGACAACGTTTCCACGGTCTCCTACCGGCTCCTGCGCGTCGATACCGCGATCAACTCGGGCAACAGCGGCGGGGGACTGTTCGACGAGGAGGGACGGCTGATCGGCATCGTCAACGCCAAGATCTCGTCCAGTTCGGTCGAGAACATCGGCTACGCCATCCCCTCCAACATCGCGACCTACGTCGCCGACAACATCATCGAGACCTGCAACGGCACGACGGTCACGACCCCGAAACGGTGTATGCTGGGCATCACGCTCGGCGTATCGGGTTCGCAGGCGTACTTCGACCCCGACACCGGGACCACCCGCATCCGCGAGACCGTCTACCTGACCGGGGTCCAGAGCGGCAAGCCCGCCGACGGCGTCCTGAAGACAGGGGACGTCATCACCGCCATCAAGATCGGCGACGTGACCTACGACATTGACCGCAGTTATATCGTGGTGGACATTATGCTGACCTGCCGCACGGGCGATACCGTCACGGTCTACTACACGCGAGACGGCGTCCCCGGCACCGCCGAATTCACCCTCGACGCCAGTTCGCTCTTTGAAGTAAACTAATACGATCAATAAAAAAGCGTCGGCTGTCGCCGGCGCTTTTTCGTTATGCCGCAAGAAAAAAAGGTTACAGGAAGTTCAGCGCCGCGTTTCCCGCCTCCTCCGAGAGGCGGCGGAGGGCGGCGATCAGTTCGTGCCGCGACACGGTATAGAGATCCTCGTCCCCGGCGATACACGCGCCGCAGAGGGTCGAAACGGCGCGGTCGAGATCGGCGAGCACGCGGTGGTCGACGGCAAGCAGATAGATCCGCTCGCGGTCCTGCCACAGTTCGTGGATCGCGTCGGCTTCCTCCACCGACGCGACGCCGACGTCCGGCAGCGCCTCGACGCGTTCGCGGACCCGGTCGATCGAGCGCGCCGTGAGCGCGCCGCCGACGAACACCCCGACGAAAAGGGCGAGCAAAAGCAGGGAAGAGAACAGGACCGGTTTCATGGCGTTTGCTCCTTTCGCGTCAGCGTATAGTGCCCGTCCCGCCGCAGTGTGAGCAGAAACACCTGCTCCCTCTCCACCCCTTTTCGTTTGAGGATCTCGTCCACCCTTGCCTCCCCGATCCCGAGGGATGAGAGCGCGTTTTTATCAAGAACCCCGTCCAAAACGACCGGATCTTGGTACCCGCCGCGCTCGCCGGAGAGCGCCGCGCGGGTCAGCGGCTGCTGCTCCGGGACCAGCAAAACCGAGAGCCGCCCGTTCTGCTCGACCGTCCCGAGCGCCACGTCCGAAGGGGCGTCCACCCCCTGCAAACGCAACTCTCCCATCAGCTCGTCGACCGAGATCCGCAGTCGTTTGAGCGCCGCCTGATCGATCTTGCCGTCCCGGATCAGGGTCGTGACTTTCGGCTCGAAGATCCGCTTTAAAAACGCAAAGCGGTTCTTTAAACAGGTGATGAGCAACTCGAGCGAGAGGATGAAGACCAGGGGGATCACGGCGTAGAGCAGGGGGATCTCCGGGTCCGCGACAGGGAGCGCCGCGATCTCGGAAAGCAGGAGCGTCGAGATCAGGTCGGACACCTCCAGTTCGCCCACCTGCCGTTTTCCCATGATGCGGATGGAGAGCGAGAGCAGGATATAGATCGCGAGGATCCGATAGAGTATGGTCGCCATTTCGTCCCCTCCTTTTCGTTTAGTTTCCCGTTTTGCACGCCCGGTTATGCGGGCGCGCGCTTTTTTTCTGCAACCTATTTACAAAAAGTAAAAATAATGATATAATACTCATTCAGAGTGTGAGAAAGGAGAGAGGTATGTCCTACCGCGTCGGATTTTGTTCGCTCGGATGCAAAGTGTCGCAGTACGAGACCGAGGCGCTGTCCGAGAGATTTGCCGCCGCCGGGTTCGATATCGCGGACTTTTCCGACGTCTGCGACGTGTACGTCGTCAACACCTGCGCCGTTACGGTCGAAAGCGACCGGAAATCGCGCCAGATGATCCGCCGCGCGGTCAGGCAGAACCCCGACGCCGTCGTCATCGTGACCGGCTGCTCCTCCCAACTTCACCCCGACGGGATCGCCGCCATCCCCGGCGTGTCCTACGTGTCGGGCAACGACCGCAAAATGCACCTGCCCGACGTGGCGCTGGACCTGCTCTCCCGTCCCAAGACCGGGGCGCTGCAGGAGGTCCGCGACCTTACCGGCGTTCCGTTTGAACCTGCGTCGATCACCCGCGCCCCCCGCACCCGCGCCTTCGTCAAGATCGAGGACGGATGCAACTGCCGGTGCGCCTACTGCGCCATTCCGCTGGCGCGCGGTCCCGTCCGCTCCAAACAGCCGGACGACGTGATCCGCGAGGTCGAGTGCCTCGTCGCGTCAGGCACGCGCGAGATCGTTCTGACCGGGATCGAAACGGCGGCGTACGGCATCGACCTCGACGGCTATCGGCTGGTCGACCTGATCTCGGACGTCGCGGACAAGACCGGGGTCGAACGCATCCGATTGAGCTCGCTCGCCCCCGAAATGATGACCCCCGCCGCGATAGCGCGGCTTGCGGGGATTGGGAAACTCGCGCCCCATTTCCACCTCTCGCTCCAGTCGGGTTCCGACGCGGTGCTGACGCGGATGCGCCGCCCCTACCGGACCAAACAGGTGCGCGAGGCGATGGCGGCGCTCCGTGCGTCGATCCCCGGCGTGACCTTTACGACCGACGTGATCGTCGGTTTTCCGGGCGAGACCGAGGAGACTTTTCAAGAAACCGTGGCGTTCTGCCGCGAGGCGCGCTTCCTTCGCCTGCACGTTTTTCCGTATTCTCCGCGCCCCGGTACGCCGGCGGCGGACTTCCCGGATCAGGTGCCGGGGGACGAAAAACACAGACGCGTGCGGGAACTGGTCAAGGACGGGCGCGCGACGGCAAGGGAACTGCTATCTTATATGATCGCCGCCAAAACCCCCCTCTCCGTGGTCTTCGAGACCCGGGACGGGGAATACTTCACGGGTCACTCCGAAAACTACGTCGAGGTCAGGGTCAAGACCGACTGCGACCTTTCGGGCAAGATCCGGCGGGTCCTGCCGACCGGGCTCTCGGGCGACGGGGTTACCGGCGTTATCACCGATTAAAAAACGATTTGCGGGCGACCGCAGAAAGAGGACGATATGAACAACAGCGAAAAGACAATGGACAAGATCGTGGCGCTCTGCAAGAACCGGGGCTTTATCTTCCCGGGCTCGGAGATCTACGGCGGTCTTTCCAATTCCTGGGACTACGGACCGCTCGGCGTGGAGTTCAAGAACAACGTCAAGCGCGCGTGGTGGAAAAAGTTCGTGCAGGAGAACCCCTATAACGTCGGGCTGGACAGCGCGATCATCATGAACCCCCGGACGTGGGTCGCCTCGGGGCATCTCGGCGGCTTCTCCGATCCTCTGATGGACTGCCGCGTCTGCAAGAGCCGTCACCGCGCGGACAAGCTGATCGAAGACTACGCTTTCCAGAACAAGATCGACGTCAATCCCGCCGGGATGACCGACGATGAGATGTCGGCGTATATCAAGGAACACCACATCGTCTGCCCCGATTGCGGGAGCGGCGATTTCACCCCGATCCGCAAGTTCAACCTGATGTTTAAGACCTTTATCGGCGTGACCGAGGACACGACCAATACGGTCTACCTCCGTCCCGAAACGGCGCAGGGCATCTTCGTCAACTTCAAGAACGTGCAGAGATCGGCGCGCAAAAAGATCCCGTTCGGGATCGGACAGATCGGTAAGTCGTTCCGCAACGAGATCACGCCGGGGAACTTCGTCTTCCGTACCCGCGAGTTCGAGCAGATGGAACTGGAGTTCTTCTGCAAGCCGGGGACCGACCTCGACTGGTTCAACTACTGGCGCAACTTCTGCGCCGAGTTCCTCTACTCGCTCGGGATGAAGCGCGAGAACCTGCGTCTCCGCGACCACTCCCCCGAGGAGCTTTGCTTCTACTCGAAGGGCACGACCGACATCGAGTTCCTGTTCCCGTTCGGATGGGGCGAACTCTGGGGCATCGCAGACCGTACCGACTACGACCTGACCCAGCACCAGACCACCTCGGGCGAAACGATGGAATACTTCGACCCCGAGACCAACGAAAAGTACGTCCCCTACGTCGTCGAGCCCTCGCTCGGCGCCGACCGCGTGGCGCTCGCGTTCCTCTGCGACGCCTACGACGAGGAGGTCGTCGACGCCGAGAAGAACGACGTCCGCGTGGTGCTTCATCTTCATCCGGCGCTCGCCCCCGTCAAGGCGGCGATCCTGCCCCTCTCCAAGAAACTCTCCGACAAGGCGGGCGAACTGTTTTCCGACCTGTCCAAAGTGATGAACGTCGAGTTCGACGAGGCGGGCTCCATCGGAAAACGCTACCGTCGGCAGGACGAGATCGGAACGCCGTTCTGCGTCACCTACGATTTTGAGAGCGAGAACGACGGTTGCGTGACCGTGCGCGAGCGCGACACGATGGAGCAGATCCGTCTGCCCATCTCCGACGTGAAAACGTATATCGAAGAAAGGATCTCTTTCTGACCCGATATGGGAGAATTTGACCGGCGGGGAAGCGAAGCCGCGCCCCGCAAAAGAGCGAAAAAGAAGAGCGTGCCCCGGCGTATCGTCGGGGGTGCGCTCCTTTTGCTCCTCGTCTATCTCGTCTACTTTATCGTCGGCGCGATCGTTCCGGTCCTCCCGCTCAAAAAGACGGCTCCCGGCACCCGCGATCCCGCGTCCTACCGCGGCGACGGCTCGGTTTGGGTCGAGCGCGCCGCCGTCATCGAGGAGAACGAGGACGCCTTTGACTGGCGGCTCAAACTGATCGACGCGGCGACCGAAACGGTCTCGTTCGTCACCTACCAGTTCCGCGAGGGCGAGAGCACGACGCGTCTTGCCGCCGCGCTGAAAGCGGCAGCCGAGCGCGGGGTGCGCGTGCGTATCCTTGTCGACGGGTTCAACGACGTCGTCCGGATGGAGGGACGCACCTTTTTCAAGGCGGTCGCATCGGTCCCCGGCATCGAGATGAAGATCTACAACCGCCCGAATATCCTCGCCCCCTGGACCTGTAACGCGCGTCTGCACGACAAATACTTCATCGTGGACGATCTCGCCTATATCATCGGGGGACGGAACACCCACGACGGCTTCTTCTGCGAGAACGACACCGGGCTTCGCAACTACGACCGCGAGGCGCTGATCTATAATACCTCCCACGTCGACGCCACTCCCTATCCCGCGGGCGGGGAGGACGCCGCCTCGATCTACGGGCTGATCGCCTATTTCGACGAGATGTGGGAGAGCGGGGACGTCGAGTATTTCCGCACCGGAAGAACGAAAGCGACCGACAAGAAGATGGTCGCCGAGTACGCTCGCTGGGCGGAATTTGCCTTAGACCTGCCGACCATGCCCGACCCCGACGCCACGCTCGCGGCGGCGACGCTTGCCGTTGACCGCGTGACCCTGCTCACCGGGGAGACCGGGACGAAAGGCAAAGAACCCCTGGTCTGGAACGAACTGGTGACCCTCTGCGCGTCGGCAAAAGACCGCGTGCTGATCCAGACGCCGTACATTCTGTTCAGCCGGGATATGTACCGCGACGTCAAGACCATCGTCGCCTCGGGCGCTTCTGTCACGATGCTGACCAACTCGATCTTGAATACCGACAACAAGTTCGCCCCGCCCGACTATCTCTACCATCAGGACGAGATCCTCGAGACCGGCGTGTCGATCCTCGAGTTCGACGGCGACTACTCGACCCACGCGAAAACCATCCTGATCGATAACGACCTGGTCGTGATCGGCTCGTTCAACGTCGACCTCCGCTCGACCTACCTGAACACCGAGATCGTCGCGGTGATCGCGGGCGAGGACTTCCAACGCCAGACCGAGGAATGTATGAGCCCCGTGTTCGCCGGCTCGGTTCTGATCGGAGAGGGGAACACCGTCGGAGAGCGGTTAAAAGAGGACGCGGGCTTTTTCAAGCGCGTCGGGCTGTACGTCTTCGGCGCGATTTTGCAACTGTTTAGATTTGAACTGTAAGACGCTGCGCGAATGAAGACGCTGCGCTAATGAAGACGCCCGCAAGCGGGCTAATGAAGACGCCGTCTGCGACGGCTAATGAAGACGCGCCTGCGGCGCTAATTGAATGTTACATATAATTAGGCGCGAAGCGCCGACTTCATTAGCGAACGAAGAGAGCGTCTTCGTTAGCGAACGAAGCGAGTGACTTCATTAGGGCTTTGCCCGTCTTCATTCAACAAGAGGACCGTTCGGTTTTCCGAACGGTCCTCTTGTTGTTATTCGGCTTTTTTGATCCGGATCGGGTCGGCTTTGCCGAGTACCGCGTCCTCGGTGACGATCAGCTTTTTCACCGTGGGATCGGAGGGGATCTCGAACATGGGTTTCAGCATCACGCCCTCCATGATCGAGCGGAGCCCGCGAGAGCCGGTCTCGCGTTCCAACGCCTGCTTGGCGATGGCGCGGAAAGCGGCGTCCTCGATCTCGAGTTCCACCCCGTCAAGACCGAACAGTTTCTTGTACTGGCGGTACATCGAGTTCTTCGGCTCTTTCATAATGCGGACCAGCGCGTCCTCGTCCAGGTTGTCGAGCGTCACCAGGATGGGGAGTCGTCCGACCAGTTCGGGGATCAGTCCGTATTTGACGATGTCGTGCGCCGTCACGCCCTTGAACACGCCCCGCGCGATCTTCTCGCGCCGCGTGCGGATCTCACCGGTGAACCCGATGGTCTTGTTCCCCTGGCGGCGCTCGATGATCTCTTCCAGCCCGTCGAAAGCGCCCCCGCAGATGAAGAGGATGTTTTCGGTGTTGATCTGGATGAACTCCTGATTGGGGTGCTTGCGTCCGCCCTGCGGCGGGACGTTGGCGACCGTGCCCTCCAGGATCTTCAAAAGCGCCTGCTGTACGCCCTCGCCCGATACGTCCCGGGTGATCGAGCGGTTCTCGCCGCGCCGCGAGATCTTGTCGATCTCGTCGATATAGATGATGCCGCGCTCGGCAAGATCCACGTCGTAATCGGCGGCTTGGATCAGGCGGAGCAGGATATTCTCGACGTCCTCGCCGACGTATCCCGCCTCGGTCAGGGTGGTCGCGTCCGCGATCGCGAAAGGAACGCGGAAGCACTTGGCGAGCGTCTGCGCAAGATAAGTCTTGCCGACGCCGGTCGGACCGATCAGGAGGACGTTCGACTTCTGGAGTTCGACGTCGTCGTCCTCGGCGGCGGGGACCTCCTTGCCGTCGGCTTTGCTTTTCAGTTTCGCGTCGTGCGAGGCGATGCGCTTATAGTGGTTGTAGACGGCGACGGAGAGCACCTCTTTCGCGTCGTCCTGCCCGATGACGTACTCGTCGAGCATCTCCTTGATCGCCTGCGGTTTCGGCATATTCTCCGGGGAGAACGTTTCGGCAAACCGGGTGACCGCCTGCTCGTCGATCAGCGCCTGGCAATCCTCGACGCATCCGTCGCAGATGTAGAGCCCCGTGCGCGAGGGGATCAGGAAGAGGACCTGGTCTTCGGTCCTGCCGCAGAACGCGCAGCGGCGGCGTCCGCCTGACTGTTTTTCCATAGTACCGTTTTCCTTTTCTGATAATAGGGAAGCGCGGAGTGAAAACTTCGGCGGGGCAGTCCCGTCCCGATCGGGGGGACCGCCTCGCCGCGGGGTCTTAGATCCGTTTCTCCATCACGCGGTCGATCAGACCGTATTCCGCGGCCTGTGCCGCGGTCATGAAGTTGTCGCGCTCGGTGTCGCGGCAGATCTCCTCGTAGGAGCGTCCGGTCTGATCCGCTAAGATGCGGTTCATCTTTTCGCGGATGCGAAGCAGATGATCGGCGTGGATCTTGATGTCGCTTGCCTGACCCTGCATCCCGCCGACCAGCGGCTGATGGATCATCACCTCGCTGTTCGGGAGAGCGAACCGCTTTCCCTTTGCGCCGGAGGAGAGCAGGAACGCGCCCATGCTCGCCGCCATACCGATGCAGATGGTCGAAACGTCGCACTTGATATAATTCATCGTGTCGTAGATCGCCATTCCCGCCGAGATCGAGCCGCCGGGGCTGTTGATATAGAAGTTGATGTCCTTTTCGGGGTCCTGGGACTCCAGATAGAGCATCTGTGCCACGATGAGCGACGCGGTCTGGTCGTTCACCTCTTCGGAGAGGATGACGACCCGGTCGTTGAGCAGACGGGAATAGATATCGAAGGAACGCTCGCCTCTCGGGGTGTTTTCGATGACCATAGGGACAAGTGCCATGTGGTTTTCCTCCTTCGGTCGGATTTGCGCCGGGATCACTTATCCTCGGCGGTCTTCTTGGCTGCGGGTTTCTTCGCGGCGGTCGTCTTGGCGGCGGCGGGTTTCGCGGAGGCGGTCTTCGTGCCGGTCGACTTGGTCGCGGGCTTCTTCGCCGTCGCGGGCTTTTCCTCGGCGGTCTTCACCCCGGCGTCGGCTTTCTTTTCGGTTTTGGCGGGGGTTTTTGCCTTGCTTGCCGTCGAAGAGGCGGATTTCGCGGCGGGTTTCGCTTTCGGCGCTTTCACGACCGCTTTCTCCTTGACAAGATCCATTGCCGCTTTCACCAGGAGGTCGCGGCGGATATCCTCGGCGTCCACCATCCCCTTGACCTGGTCGACGGGGACATTGTATGCGTCGGAAATGCTCTTGTATTCGTCTTCGACTTTCTCGTCGGCGACGGTCAGCTTCTCAAGCTGCGCGATGGTCTCCAGCGCCAGACGCACCTTGACCTGCTTCTCCGCCATCGGACGCATCTGCTTCCGCAGATCGTCAAGCGACTGACCGGTGTATTTCAGGTAGGTCTTGAGGTCCAGTCCCTGCTGACGGAGCCGGGTGTCGTAGTCGCGGACGTAGTTTTCGGTCTCGGCGACGAACATCGGTTCGGGGATGTCGGCTTTCACCAGGTCGATCAGCTTCTCGCTCAACGCGTTTTCCATCGCGGCGTCGGCGGACTGCTCTTTTCTCTTCTGGATATTTGCCCGAACGTCGGCTTTATATTCAGCAAGCGTGTCAAACTCCGAAACGTCCTTGGCAAACTCGTCGTCCAGGGCGGGGAGCTCGGTGGTCTTGATGCCGTTCAGTTTGCAGGCGAAGACCGCGTCCTTACCGGCAAGTTCCTTGGCGTGGTACTCGGTGGGGAAGGTGACCTTCACGTCGAAAGCGTCGCCGATCTTCTTGCCGACGATCTGATCCTCGAACCCGGGGATGAAGCTGCCGCTTCCGAGTTTGAGGTCGTATTTTTCGGCGGCTCCGCCGTCGAACGCGACCCCGTCCACGGTGCCCTTGTAGTCGATGTTGACGGTATCGCCGTTTGCGGCGGCGCGGTCGGTGACTTCAACGGTCCTGCCGTTTCTCTCCTGCACGCGCTTGACCTCGGCGTCCACTTCCTCGTCGGTGACCTTGACGGTCTCACGCTCGGCTTCGATGCCGAGATAGCCCTCGATCTTGACCTCGGGCTTCACGTAAACGATCGCCTTGAAAGCGGCACCGTTCTCGTCGATCTTTTCGATATCGATCTCGGGCTGCCCGACAACGTCGAGTTCCGCTTCCTTGATCGCCGCTTCGTAGGCGGCGGGCATCACCTCGTTGACGGCATCCTCGTAGAACACGCCCTTGCCGTACATCTGTTCGACGATGTGACGGGGCGCCTTTCCGCGGCGGAAGCCGGGAACGGTGATCGATCCTTTCTTTTTATTGAACACGTCCGAGACCGCTTTATCAAAGGTCTCCTTGTCCACGGAGAAGCCGATCTCAAACCGGTTCGTTCCTGCCGCTTCCTTTTTCGTCAGAGCCATTGGGTTTTTCCTCCAGAAAAGACTTATTTTTTACAACTCACTTATTTTACAATAAAAGAAAATACTTGTCAAGCATTTGGGTCAAAAAAGACCGAAAAGCGATAAAAACGGCGCGCCGTACCGGGGGCGTCAGAGCAGCCGGGGCAGAAAATCGAGATAGTCCGCCGAGATGAAACGGAACGTGATCCCCTCGAATTCGGTCGAGGCGGGGACGGTGTAGATCCCGTGGATATGCCCGAAACAGCACTCGGTCACGCCGTACTCGTGCAAGAGGTCCACCATCGGGCGGCAGACCTGGTCGTTCCAGACCGGCGGAAAGTGGAAGAACGCGATCACGGGCGCCCCCGGGTGCTCCTCCGTGAGTTTTTTTGCCGCGTCGAGCGAGAGTTTCAATCTGGTCGCCTCCCGGTTGACCAGTTTCTCGAAATCGCCGTGCGCGCCCTCGTCGTCCTCGTTGAACCAGCCGCGCGTGCCGCAGACGATCCGCCCCTCGGCAAAGAGTGCGTTGTTGTGGAGAAACCGGACGTCGTCGAACCCGAGCGACGAAAGGTAGGCGTTCATTTTGGTCTCGGTCGACCACCAGAAATCGTGATTGCCCTTGCCGATGATCTTTTTTCCGGGCAGGGAATGGAGAAAGGTGAAATCCGACTGCGTTCCGGCAAGCGAGACCGACCAGGAAACGTCCCCGGGGATCACGACGGTATCATCTTCGGATACGACTTTGCGCCAGTTCTTTTCGAGCTTTTCGGTATAGCCGGTCCACTTTTTGCCGAATACCTCCATCGACTTGTCGGTATCCGCCGCGGTGGACAGATGAAGATCCGAGATCGCAAACAGCGCCAAGTCCGGAACACCTCCTTTCTCTTTTACGCATAGAACGCCCGCCCGGCGGGCATACTCTCCCCCGGCGTAACGCCGAAAAAGGAGATCGAAAATGAAAAACGAACAAACGGGATGCAACTCTTCCTGCAAGAAGATCAAGGGGATCACCTGCGACGTGAAGGGCTGCGAGTACAACGACGGGGAAAACGAGTGCACCGCGGGGCATATCTCGGTCGGACCGACCGACGCCTCCTGCTCGGACGAAACGGTCTGCGCGACCTTCCGCCCGAAGACCGAGGGCTGATTTACACTCCCGCGAACTCCAGCACCCGCGCGGGCATTTCTTCGGGGGCGACCGATCCGGTAAAGCGGACGGTGCGCTCCCCGATCCCCTGCAGCGGGACGGGGATGGGGGTCGACGTCAGAGCCGACAGTTCGCGCAGGGCGGAGAGGTCGTTTGCCGGGTCCTTTCCGGTCAGACTGCGGTAGACGTTGGCGGCGAACTTATACGGGCTGGCGGTCGAGGCGAGCAGGATCTTTTTTGCCCGGCCGCGGGCGTTCCGGTCGGCGCGGATCGCGGCGTAACCGACCGCCGTATGCGGGTCGGCGAGGTAGCCCGCGTCCCACGCGAAGCGGATCGCCTCCGCCGTTTTGTCCTCGTCGGCGGAATACCCGACGAAATCGGCGCGGATCGAGGAGAGTTCCTCGTGGGTCAGGGCGTACTTACCGACGGAGGCGAGCTGCTCCATCAGCGCCTTGCAGCGCCGCGCGCCGAACTTGACGAAAAGCAGCCGTTCGAGGTTGCTCGAGATCAGGATATCCATAGACGGCGACATCGTGGTGTGGAAGCTCCGGTTGCGGTCGTACACGCCGCAGGCAAGGAACTCGGTCAGAACGTCGTTCCGGTTGGACGCGCAGATCAGCCGCCCGAGGGGAACGCCCATCTTTTTCGCCAGATAGGCGGCGAAAATGTTGCCGAAGTTGCCGGTCGGGACCGTCACGTCGACGGTCTCGCCCATCTCGATGCGGCTGGTGGTCACAAGATCGCAGTAGGCGGATACGTAGTAGGCGATCTGGGGCGCGAGCCGTCCCCAGTTGATCGAGTTCGCGCTGGAGAGGATGACGCCGCTTTTCGCGAGTTTTTCCCTGATCGCTGGATCGGAGAAGATCTTTTTCACCCCGGTCTGCGCGTCGTCAAAGTTGCCGCGGATGGCGGTCACGTTGACGTTGTCCCCGGTCTGGGTCGCCATCTGGAGTTTCTGCACCCGGCTGACCCCGTCGACGGGGTAGAAGACCTGGATCTTGGTCTGCGGCACGTCGCGGTAACCCTCCAGCGCCGCCTTGCCCGTGTCGCCCGACGTCGCGACCAGGATCAGCGCGGTCTTGGTCTCTCCGGTCTTGCGGAGCGCGCGGGAGAGCAGGCGCGGCATGATCTGCAGAGCCATATCCTTGAACGCACAGGTCGGTCCGTGCCAGAGTTCGACTGCGACGGTGGTCCCGTCGATATCCGAGAGCGGCGCGGCGCCGCCGGGGAAGCGTTCCTCGCCGTACGCCTCGCGGCAGTCGGAGAGCAATTCTTCCTCGCTGTAATCGCTTAAAAACTTGCCGAGGATGCGCGCGGCGCGCTCGGGATAGGGCATCTTCGAGAGGTCGAAGAGTTCCTCCTCGGTGAGCGTGGGGATCTCGGCGGGCATATACAGCCCTCCGTCGGGGGCAAGCCCCTGTTTGATCGCCTCGGCGCTCGAAACGTAGGGTCCGGTCGCGGACCGGGTGCTGGAGTAGAGCATTGTTTTATCCTTTCATTTGGGAAAATCCGTTAAGGTAGTCCGACCCGGTCGAAAAACCGGTCGGCGTTGGAGGAAAAGATCGCGTCGATCGTATCGTCCGTCACGCCGCAAGAGGAGAGCGCGGCGGCAAGAGCGGGAAGATCGGCGACCGACGAAAGACCGACGGGCAACTCGTCGGTGCCGTCAAAGTCGGTCCCGAGCGCGATCGCGTCGGGACAGACCGAAAGACCGTGAAGAAGATGGGAAACGACGGCGGGGATATCGGCGCGCCCGCTTTGATCAAGGTGCGGCGCGTGGAACGTGACCCCGACCAACCCGCCGAGGGCGGCGACGCGTTTGGCGTCTGTGTCGGTCAGGTTCCGCCCGTGGGGGCAAAGCGCGTCGAACCCGACGTGCGAGGCGATCACGGGAAGCCCGCGCGCTTCGCCCATTGAGAGGATCTGGTCCGCCGAACGGCGCGAGGCGTGGGAGATATCCGGGATCAGCCCGAGGTCAAAACAGCGCGCGATCGCCGACCGCCCGAACGTCGAGAGCCCGACGTCTGTATCCCACCCGCCGCCGAGGGCGTTTTCTCCCCGCCAGAACGGGATGACCGACACGACGCCGAGGGCGGCGAGTTCGTCTAAGCGGGAAAGATCGTTCCCGATCAGCCGCAGATCCTCGACCGAGAGCGGCACGCGCGAGGGCGGGATACCCGCTTTTTCGCATTTGCCGAGGAAAGCGCGGACGGTACGGAAGAGGTCCTCCCGGCACTCCGCGTCACTTCGTCCCTCGCGGCACCAGACCGCCGCCAAAATGCGGAAACCGGAATACTCCGAAAGCGCGGTCAGGGGGAGCGAGAGGGCGGGGGAGGAGAGGGGCAGGTCCGTTTCGTCGATCTTGCCGGGGGTATCGGCGTGCAGGACGGTCAGACGTTTCGTTTTATTCATCGTTCACCTCCGCAAAGAGTATCTACTCTTATGCGGCGGCGCGTGCGGTTATGCGCGGGCGACGAACGCCCCCTTGATGTGCGAGAGCGAGGTCACGCGGTCGCGCCGGTCGTCCGGGTCGAGATAGACCTCGATCACGTCGAAGCGCACGGGGCGGTCGTTTGCGGGATGCTGGGAAAGCCAGATCTTCGCCGCGCGCACGATATGCTCCTGTTTTTCGGGCGTGACGGCGGCGGCGGGACGGGTCAGGCAGGTGGCGTCCCCCGGGGTCAGCCGTCGGGTCTTCACCTCGATGAAGACCAGCGTTTTGCCCCGTTTCGCCACGATATCGATCTCGGCGCCCCCCGCCCGGTAATTCCGGTCGAGGATGCGGTAGAGGCGAAACCTGAGATAACGGACGGCGGCGCGCTCCCCGAGGTCGCCCCGGGCGCGCTTTTCGGTCGCGCTCACTTGTTTTCGTCCTCCGAGAGGAACTTCAGAAAACTGCGGCGGTGGATCGGGCAGGGACCCAGTCGGCGCAGGGCGTCCATGTGGTCTTTCGTCCCGTATCCTTTATGCTTTGCAAACCCGTATTCCGGGTAGTCGCGGTCGTTGTCAAGGCAGATGCGGTCACGCGTCACTTTCGCCAAAATACTGGCGGCGGAGATCGAGACCGAGAGGGCGTCGCCCGAGATCACGGTCTTATGCGGCAGGTCGATGCCCCGCGCGCAGTTCCCGTCGATCAGGGCAAAATCGGCTTTTTGCGGCAGCCCCTCGATCGCCCGGCGCATCGCCAGCATGGTCGCGTTCAGGATGTTCAATTCGTCGATCTCCTCGGGCGACGCCTGCCCGATCGCGTAGGCGACGGCGACCTCTTTGATCTCGTCGAAGAGGCGGTCGCGCTGTTTCGGGGTCAACTTCTTCGAGTCGTTCAGCCCCGCGATCACGCACCCCTCTGGCAAAATGCAGGCGGCGGCGACGACGGGACCCGAGAGCGGACCTCTGCCCGCCTCGTCCACGCCGCAGATCGAGCGGTAGCCCATCTCGCGCAGTTCGTTTTCATATCGTTCGTCGGGGGAAGTTTTATTCAGCATACGGCGCTCCCTCCCGTCTTTTCGCGGCTCGGTCTTTCGAGCGAGATGCGACCGATCACGCCCGAGCGGAACTCGTCCAGCAGCATCTCCGCCGTCCGCCTCATATTGACCTCGCCCCCCGACACGAGAAAGCCGCGCTTTCGCCCGACCAGTTCCAGCAGGTCGTAGCCGTCGCGCCCCTCGGTCTCGTCGGGGTTGAGTTTGTAGCGGGCAAAGAACAGGGCGGGGTAGAGGTCGGTCAGGCGCAGGCAGAGCGTCATCGCCAGCGTCTCGACGTCCAGCACGCCGTCGCGGATCGCCCCGGTCATGGCAAGGTTCTCGCCCACCGTTTTCTCGTCGAATTTCGGCCAGAGCACGCCCGGCGTGTCGAGCAGGGAAAGCCCGATCCCGGTCGTGACCCACTGTTTTGCCGTCGTGACGCCGGGGCGGTTCTCGACCTTGGCGCGCTTGCCCCCGGCAAGCCGGTTGATGAGCGAGGATTTCCCGACGTTCGGGATGCCGACGATCATGGCGGAGAGCCGCCGTCCCGTCATCCCGCGCGCCTCGTTTCGCGCGATCTTATCGGACAGGATGCCGCGTACCGCGTCCCCGATCTTCGCGATCCCGTCCCCGGTCACGCAGTCGATCAGCAGCGCCTTGTTTTCGGTTTTCTCGTAATGCGAGAGCCAGGCGTCGCTTGCGCCGGGATCGGCGAGCGACGCCTTGTTCAGCAGCGTCAGTTTGGGTTTTCCCGCGGTCAGTTTTAAGATCTCCGGGTTCTTCGAGCTGCGGGGGATGCGCGCATCGAGGAGCTCCAGAACGATATCGACTTCGGATAAACACTCCGCGATCAGTCGCCGGGTCTTCGCCATGTGACCGGGGAACCATTGGATGGGGTCAAGCGCCATTTGTCGTTTCCGCCCGGGTGTCCCCGGCGTCCTTTCGTGTGATTTTTGGGGAGACGGTCAGCGCCCGAACGAGAAGCGCACGACCCCGAGGATCTGGCGCAGATCGATCGCGCCGATCTCCTCGTTTGCGGTCCTGTCGTCCCCGAGCACGAACACGCACCCCTCGGGCACGGTGGTCTCGGGCATATCGGCGTCGGTTTTCGCGCCGTCCGACAGATACGGCTCCTCGGCGGCGATCCCGTTCACGAGCAGTATGCCGTTGCGGATCTCGACGGTGTCAAGACCCACGGCGACCACCCTCCGGACGAAGATCTCGCCGGTCCCGTCGGCGGGATCGGTGAACGCGGCGACCTCGCCGCGCTCGGGCGTGCCCCACTCCGGGGTGACGAAGACCACGCACCCCGCCGGGTAGGCAGTTTCCATCGCGCCGCTCTTGACCCGCACCGGGCGGATCAGGAACGTGAGCGCGATCAGCATAACGAGCAGCGCGAGAACGATCAGGCGGATCAGGGCGTGGAGCCGGACCAGCCGCGCTACGTTTTTCGGTTTGGTTTCTTTAGCGTCGATCGGACGGAAGGACAGGACGGGCGCGTCCTTGTATTCCATTCGTTTTCGCCTCCTTTAAACGGTTTTTTCGGGGGAGGGAAGAGGGGTCACTCGACGCGCCCCGCCAGCGAGATCGGCCAGACGCGGGTCACGACCTTGCCGAGGATGGAGCGGACGTCGACCATCCCGACGTCGATTTCGCGGCTGTCGTGCGAGTTCGCGCGGTTGTCGCCCAGGACGAACACGCACCCCTCGGGCACGGTCACGTACCCCTCTTCGGGATAGTCGCGGAGATAGTCGGCGGGGTAGTCGTCGCGGTTGTTCGACGAAACGTAATACTCGTTCTGAAGCGCCACGCCGTCCACCAGAACGACGCCGGAGCGGATCTCGACGGTCTGCCCCTCGACGGCGATCACCCGCTTGATGAACGGGGTGGACCGGTTGGCGACGTTGAGAGGGACGAAAACGACGATGTCGCCGTTCTTCGGCACGTAGTTCACGTCGGAGATCAGAAGATGCTGACCGTTCTGGAGCGTGTTGTTCATCGAGCCGCCCTGGACCAGCGTATGCCGGACCAGAAAACTGGAGATGAGCAGCACGGCGACCACGGTCAGGACCAGCATCTCGACAAAGTCGAAAAGGCGGCTCATCCCGTTGACCCGCCGCATCTCCGCGCGGTCGACCCCCTCGGGCAGGATCGGCTCGTCCGGGAACTCCTCGTTCTCGTCCGTCAGCCGGTTCGTTTCTTCACTCATATCGGAAAGCCCTGTCTTTCTTCGGTATTCCTTTGCGCGCGCCCGATGCGCGACACATATTTTTTCATTCTATTATACCATATCTTCACGGTTATATCAACTGTTTTTTTCAAAATAGAGCGGTTTTTTTCTCGGTGTCCGCCGCTTGCAAATCGTGCGGGGAAATGGTATAATAAAAGCAAGGAAAAAGAGAGAGGGGGGGGACGGTCTTGGACGGGGAACGCTTCTATATCTGCATCGATCTCAAATCGTTCTACGCGTCGGTCGAGTGCGTCGAGCGCGGGCTGGACCCCATGACGGCGCGCCTGGTCGTCGCGGACCCCGAGCGCAAGAGCGGCACCATCTGCCTTGCCGTCACCCCGGCAATGAAGCAGCTCGGGGTGCGGAACCGCTGCCGGGTCTTTGAGATCCCGTCCGGTATCGACTATATCACGGCGCCCCCGCGGATGCGGCTCTATCTCGAATACTCCGCCCGTATCTACTCGATCTACCTCGACTGGTTCTCGAAAGAAGATATCCACGTCTACTCGGTCGACGAGGTGTTCATCGACGTCACCGGCTACCTCGCCACCTACAAAAAGACCCCGCTCGAGCTGGCGCGGTCCCTGGTCTCCGAGGTGAAAAACCGAAGCGGGATCCCCGCGGCGGCGGGGGTCGGCACCAACCTGTACCTGTGTAAGATCGCGATGGATATCCTCGCCAAACGCTCGCCCGACTTCATCGCGGAACTGAACGAAACGACCTACCGTGAAAAACTCTGGCGGCACACCCCCTTGACCGACTTCTGGCGGGTCGGACCCGGTACGGCGGAGCGGCTCGAAAAACTCGGCGTCCGCACGATGGAGGGGATCACCCGGCTGCCCGAGGAGGTCCTGTATAAACTCTTCGGGGTCGACGCGGAACTCCTGATCGACCACGCGTGGGGGCGCGAGCCGACCACCATTTCCGATATCCGTTCCTACAAGGCGAAAACGCACAGCATCACGTCGGGACAGGTCCTGATGCGCGACTACGCGGCGGACGAGGCGGAGGTCGTGCTTCGCGAGATGGTCGACCTGCTTTCCCTGGATCTCTTGGATCGCGGGTGCGTAACCCCCCGCCTTTCGCTCTGGATCCGGTACTCCGCCAAGGTGGGGCTGCCACCCTCCCGCGGCGGGATCAGGATCGAGCCCCCGAGCGAAAACGACCGCGTCCTGATCCCCGCCGCCGTCGATCTGTTCCGGCGGATCGCCCTCCCGGACCAACCGATCCGCGGGCTGAATATTTCCTTTGACGATATCTTTTGCCCCGCGTTCCGGCAGGCGACCTTTTTCGGGGACGACGACGCAGACGAGCGGCACCGCCGCCTGCGCAAAGCGGTGTCCGGCATCCGGCGCCGCTTCGGCGGGAACGCCATCCTCCGGGGGACCGATTTCGAGGAGGGCGCAACGACAAGAGAAAGAAACCGGCAGATAGGCGGACACAAAGCATAATAATGATAAGGAGATAAAGCGATGCAAGAAACCATCCGGACGATCAGCGGGCAGACCATCGGCACCATCACGACCCTTTCCAACGGGGATAAAGAGGTCAAGGATTTTTACGGCAGGGTCCTCGGCTACTACCGCAAGAGCCAGGACGCCACCATCGATTTCTACGGTAAGATCCTCTACCGCGGCGATATGTCCGCGGCGCTGCTCATCATCATCAGACCGTAACGGCCGGCGGCTCTGCCGCCCACGCCGCGAAGCACCGCAAAGACGAGGGGTTCGATTATCCTCGAAGAAACGTCAAAAGAGAACGCCCGCGCACAAGGCGCGGACGCTCTCTTTTGGTGGATCTGAGGGGAATCGACGCTCGTCGCAAGCTCCGAGCTACCCCTGGTTCTCGCCCCACTTAGTAAAAAGAAAGCTTTAACGGATGGCGAGAACTTTGGATTTTTGCGCGGACGCAAAAATCGAGGGGTTCGATCATAGCCGAAGACCTGCCAAAAGAGAACGCACCCGCGTTGGGGTGCGTTCTCTTTTGGTGGATCTGAGGGGAATCGAACCCCTGTCCGAAAACCGTCGGTATGACTTTCTTCGCGGGCAGTCGCTCTATTGAAATTCCCCAATTGTAACACCGGGCGACAGGTTTTACCGTCGGGTAGCCGTTTCGTCCGTGACCGGGTAAACGGCAAAGCCCCGGTTCACGTGCACTGCTGATTTGACGCCGGGCGAGGTCCGCAGTCCTCCCTCACGCGACGGGCGGCTTAAGCCGCGGCACTGCCCTTAGGCAGCCATAGCAAGTTTCTTTTTAGAATCTGCGTTTAATTTTAGGTGAACCTTTTTACGGGACTGCTCAGCCCGCCGCGCTTATCATACTTTCAAATCCCCGTCGAAACCTTTACAGACCCATATCTCATCGGGGGAACCCATTGTAACACGGAAAACCGCGTTTGTCAAGGGTCGGGGCAAAAATCCCCCTTTTAA
>CAMJCC010000021.1 GCA_946404035.1 uncultured Clostridia bacterium
GCCAGTTGCCGTCCGCGCAGACGTCCTCTTCGTTCTGGTTGATGTAGCCGTCGATCACGTTGTCGCGGTCGGGGCGGCCCAGCGTGGGCAGGAACGGAAGGTCGAGCACCTTGTCGCACTGACGCAAAAACCAGGTGTCGGCTTTGCTCCCGGCAAGACGGGTGCAGTGGATGCGCGACTGCTGACCCGCGCCGACGCCGATCGCCTGCCCGTCGTAGGCGAAGCAGACCGAGTTGGACTGGGTGTATTTCAGGGTGATCAGCGAAATGATGAGGTCGCGCGCCGCCGCGTCGGGAAGCTCCTTATTCTTGGTGACGATATTGGAGAGGAGCGCGCGGTCGATCTTGAAGTTGTTTCTTCCCTGCTCGAACGTGATGCCGTAGACCTGCTTGCGCTCGGTCTCCTCGGGGACGTAGGAGGGGTCGATCTTGACGACGTTATAGCCGCCCTTGCGCTTGGATTTCAAGATCTCGAGCGCCTCGGGCTCGTATCCCGGGGCGATGATGCCGTCGGAGACCTCGCGCTTGATCATCAGAGCGGTGGTGACGTCGCAGACGTCGGAGAGCGCGACCCAGTCGCCGAACGAGCACATCCGGTCGGTGCCTCTCGCACGGGCGTAGGCGCAGGCGAGGGGGGACTTGTCAAGATCCTTGATATCATCGACGAAGCAGGCGCGTTTCAGTTTGTCGGAGAGCGGGAGACCGACCGCGGCGGACGTCGGGCTGACGTGCTTGAAGCTGGCGACGGCGGGAAGACCGAGCGCCTCTTTCAGTTCCTTGACGAGCTGCCAGGAGTTGAACGCGTCGAGGAAGTTGATGTAGCCGGGTCTGCCGTTCAGGATCTCGATCGGGAGGTCTTCGCCCCCGCGCATATAGATCTTCGCGGGCTTCTGGTTGGGGTTGCAGCCGTATTTCAGTTCAAACTCTTTCATTTCGTTTTCCTCTTTCTATCAGGCGTTCTGGTTGATGAGCCGTTTTTCCTCTTTGCCGGTCGCCAGGTCGGTGTAGCGGACGAAGAGCGAAATGCGGTTGTCGTGGTTCAGGGCGTTCCAGAGGGAGTTGGTGAACGCGTCGATATCGTTTCCGATCTCGACCCGCTCGGGCTCTCCCTGGAAGGTCGGGAGCGGCGCGCCGTCGCCGACGTAGGTGTGGATGAAGTGTCCGAGCCCGGGGAGCGCGGTGTAGGAGAACGTATAGCGGTTGCAGGCGGAGCCCTCGGCGTCCGCGCTCTTCAGGATGCTCATCTCGTAGGAGAAATCCTTATCGGCAAAGGTCAGGATGCCGCTGATGCGCGGGGTGAAGTTCGGGGCGTCGGGCTCGAAACTGCGGCTCTCAAGCGCCTCTTTGAACGACTTGCCGGCTTTCAGCCCCTCGACGACGGTATCGGTCTGGTCGCCGTTGGTCAGGACCAGATTGTTCTTGTAGTTGCGTTCCGCCGCGTAGATGATG
Organism: uncultured Clostridia bacterium; assembly: GCA_946404035.1. Lineage (GTDB taxonomy): Bacteria > Bacillota > Clostridia > Oscillospirales > CAG-272 > UBA1740. The sequence goes on from CAMJCC010000021.1 coordinate 1,449, forward strand.
AGCGAGGGATCCTCGACGAGCGAGGGATCGAACGGCTCGGTGAAGAGCGCGCCGTCGCGCTCGACGAACACGCGGTTGCGGCTGTTGCGGCTGCGGCCCATGATGAAGTAGGCGGTGACGGCGGCTTTGCCGTTTGCGCTCTTGCCGATCACGATGCCGCGCCCGACGTAGGAATTGTCGCGGATCAGTTCCGCGATGTCGTTGATCTTGTAAATGCTCATTTTATCTCTCCTCAAATCTGATTTGTTTGGATACGAGTTCGACAGCGGCGGGCAGGATCTTCCATTCCGCGATCCGCATCACGCGCTTTTGCAGGGTCTCGGGGGTGTCGGTTTTTAAGATCTTCACGGGTTTTTGCAGGATGATCTCCCCGCCGTCGGGGATCTCGTTGACGAAGTGGACGGTCGCCCCGGTGACCTTGACGCCCCGGGCGAGCGCGGCTTCGTGGACGCGGAGGCCGTAGAAGCCCTCTCCGCAGAACGACGGGATGAGCGACGGGTGGACGTTCACGATCCGGTGATCGTAGTCGCGGGTGAAATCGGGCGAGAGGATCGAGAGGAAACCGGCGAGGACGATCAGATCGACGCGCGCGTCGTCAAGCGCCCGGCGGATCTCCCTCTCCATTCCCTCCTGCCCTCCGCACGCCTTCTTTTCAAAGGTCGCGGTCGGAATGCCCGCGTTTTTGGCGCGTTCGAGGGCGTAGACGCCGGCTTTGTTCGAGATGACGAGCACGATCTTGCCGTTCTCGATGATCCCGGTCCGTTCGGCGTCGATCAGCGCCTGTAAATTGGTGCCGCCGCCCGAAACCAGGACGGCGATCCGCGCCTTATCCCTCATTCTGTTTGCCCTCCTCGGCGGGGGTTTCGGGGTTTTTCGGCGCCGGATCCTTTTTCTTTGCCCCAAGCGCACCAAGCACGGCGAGCAGCGGGAGGATCACGCTTCCGATCGAGTTGCCGAGCACCGCGGCGACCTCAAACGAGGCGATCTTTCCGCTTGCGATCCCCGACGCGCCGAAATAGAAAATATCGGCGATCGAGTGCTCGAAGCCCGCGAGGATGAAGACCGGGATGCCGAAGAGGACGCCGATGGGGCTCTTCTTCGAGCGGAAGATCTCGACGGCGATATACATCAGGACGCCGCAGAAGATCGCGCGGACGAGGGTGGAACCGAAGGACTGTTCGAGTTTGAGTTGGCAGATCTCCTGCGCCCTCTGTCCGAGGTTCGGGATCGCGCGCCGGACCAGCATCCCGACGGGAAAGGTCACGGCGAGGTTGCCGAGCAGTCCCACGCCGAGCGTGGCGAGGTTCTTTTTGGTGTGGTCCTCGACCAGATACCCGATCTTCCCCGTGTAGAGGTACAAACCGAGGTAGCAGATCGTGAGCAGCGCGACCGAGAAGAGGATCGCGCCCCAGTAGCGGTTGTCGCCACAGGCGAGAAACACGCCTCCCCCGATGGAGATCATAATGGCGGCAGAAATACTGCCCGTAGCGGTTTTCAGCATATTCTGATCTTTTCGGCGCCGCGCTCGACCCGTCCGATGACGTAGGCGTCCTCGCCCGCGTTTTTCAGGCATGACAGCGCCAAATCAACCTCCTTTTCCGGGACGACGACGCTCATGCCGACGCCCATATTAAAGGTATTGAACATATCGCGCTCGGTGATATTGCCGGTCTTTGCGATCAGGTCGAAGATGGGGAGGATACGGACCGCCTTGCGGTCGATGACCGCCGTCAGCCCGTCCGGGATGCTGCGCGGGATGTTTTCGTAGAAGCCGCCGCCCGTGATGTGCGAGATGCCGCGGACGTCGACTTTTTCAAGCAGAGCGAGGATGGGTTTGACGTAGATCTTGGTCGGCGCGATCAGGGCGTCGCCGAGAGATCTGCCGCCGAGTTCCGCGCGCGGGGTGGTCAGGTCGCAGTGCTCGACGTCGAAGACCTTACGCACGAGCGAGAAGCCGTTGGAGTGAACGCCCGAGGAAGGCAGGGCGATCACGACGTCGCCGGGCTGCATCTTCGTATTGTCGATGATCTTCTTTTTGTCGACGATCCCGGTGCAGTAGCCCGCGAGGTCGTACTCGTTTTCGGGATAGAAGCCCGGCATCTCGGCGGTCTCGCCGCCGATCAGCGCCGCTCCCGACTGGACGCAGCCGTCGGCAACGCCGGACACGATGTCCGCGATGCGCTCCGGCACGTTCTTGCCGCAGGCGATGTAGTCGAGGAAGAACAGGGGTTTGGCGCCGCAGCAGATGACGTCGTTGACGCACATCGCCACGCAGTCGATCCCGACGGTGTTGTGACGGTCGAGCAGGAACGCGAGTTTCAGTTTGGTCCCTACCCCGTCGGTCCCGCTGACCAGGATGGGTTCGGTGATGCCGGTGAGGTCGGGGGCGAACAGCCCGCCGAACCCGCCGATGCCCGAAACGACCCCGGGGGTCGTGGTGCGCTTGACGTGGCTCTTCATCAGATCGACGGCGCGATAGCCGGCGGTGATGTCCACGCCGGCGTCGGCGTACGCCTTGGATCTCGAATTCTCAATCATCGTTCTTTTCCTTTCCGTTCCAGCAGTAGGTGCAGAGTTTGCACTTGGGAAGTCCGATCGCGTCGGCAAGCCCGTCCAGCGTCTGGAAATCGAGCGACGCGAGATGCATCTTCTTGCAGATCGCCTCGCGCATCGCTTTTCCGCGCTCGGTCGAGCCGTCGCTGTACTCGTCGAGGTGTTTTAGTCCCTCTTCCCCCTCGAGTTCAACGATGACGTTCCGGGTCAGCAGTTCCATATCCCCGGTGGAACGCGTGAAGTTTAAGTATTTGCACCCGTACATGATCGGCGGGCAGGCGGAGCGCATGTGCACTTTCTTCGCGCCGCTGTCGTAGAGGAACTCGACGGTCTCGCGGATCTGGGTGCCGCGGACGATGCTGTCGTCCACGAACAGCAGTTCGCGCCCGGCGATCAGTTCGTCGACCGGGACCTGCTTCATCCTTGCGATCCGGTTGCGCTCTTTCTGGCTCGAGGGCATAAAGCTGCGCGGCCAGGTCGGGGTGTACTTGATGAACGGGCGGGCGAACGGGATGTGGCTCTTATTGGCGTAGCCGATGGCGTGGGGGGTACCCGAGTCCGGGACGCCCGCGACGAAGTCGGCGTTCGGGAGGATGCCGTTCTTTTGGTCGTTTTCCGCCATGATGCCGCCGTTGCGGTAGCGCATCGCCTCGACGTTCACGCCCTCGTAGGTCGAGGTCGGGAAGCCGTAGTACGACCAGAGGAACGAGCAGATGTGCATCTCCTCGTATCCCTCGAACAGCACGTTCAGCCCGTCGCGGTCGATCTCGACGATCTCGCCGGAGCGGAGGTCGTAGGCGTTCTGGTACCCGAGCTTTTCGTAGGCGAAATGCTCGAACGAAACGCAGTAGCCGTCGCGGTTCTTGCCGATCCGGACGGGGAGCCGCCCGTCTTTGTCGCGCGCGGCGATGATGGTGCCGCGGTCGGTCAGGATCAGGATCAGGGCGGTGCCGTCGACCTTTTCCTGCGCGTAACGGATGCCGTCGACGATGTTCTGCTTTCGGTTGATGAACGCGCCGATCAGCTCGGTCTTATTGACCCCGCCGCCCGACATGGCGTTGAGCTGCCCGCCGGTCTCGGCAAGATACTCTTTCGCCAGGTCCTCGGCGTTGTTGACCGTGCCGACGAACGCGAGCGCGTAGGTGCCCCAGGACGAGCGGACCAGCAGGGGCTGGGGATCGGTGTCGTTGATCATCCCGATCGCCGCCGTGCCCTCCATCTGCTCGAGCAGTCCCTCGAACTGCGTGCGGAAAGGCGCGTTCTGGATGTTATGGATCTTTCTCTGGAACCCGATCCCGGAGGAGAACGCCGCGATGCCGGCGCTCTGCGTGCCGAGGTGGGAGTGATAATCGGTCCCGAAGAAGACGTCCGAGAGGACCTCTCTCCGGCTGACCGCACCGAAGAAGCCGCTCATCCGATCAGAGAGCCGAGAAGAAGAGGTCGGAGAGGGTCATCGGATCGACGTACTTTCCGTCCTTGTAGACCCGCATATTGCCGGACGCGATCTCGTCGATCAGCATCACGTTGCCGTTCTTGTCGTAGCCGAACTCGAACTTGATGTCGTAGAGGTCAAGCCCCTTTGCCGCAAGATCGTCGGCGACGATCTTGGTGATCTTCTTGGTCATATCCTTGATCTCGTCGTACTGTTTCGGGGTCATCACGCCGAGGACCTCGAGCCCGTCGCGGGTGACCAGCGGATCGCCCTTTTCGTCGTTCTTGAAAGTCATTTCGACGTAGGCGGGGAGATCGGCGCCCTCCTTGACGTACTCGCCGTAGCGGCGGAAGAAGCTGCCCACCGCCTTGTAGCGGCAGATGACCTCCAGCCCGTGGCCGAACACCTTGCCCGGCACGACCTCCATCGTGGTATCTTTCAGGTTGGCGGAAACGAAGTGGGTCTTGATGCCGGCGGCGTTGATCTTCTCGAAAAAGTAGATCGACATCCGGAGGTTGACGTCGCCGACGCCCTCGATGGTCAGACCGATCGAGTTCTCGCCGGGATCGAACACGCCGTCCTTGCCGGTGCAGTCGTCCTTGAATTTGAGGAGATAGTTGCCGTTGTCGAGCGCGTAGACGTTTTTGGTTTTCCCGGTGTAGACGAGTTTCATTGTGGTTCTCCTTTATGTTATCTTTTTATTATTCTTAAATCAAAGCCGATCGGCGATGGCGCGGTCTTTCTCAATGACCGCCTCGTGATCCTTGACGCGCTTCTCTTTCAGTTTGGCGGCGAGCGTCGGTTCTGTGAGCGCGAGGATCTCGACGGAAAGCAAGGCGGCATTGGTCGCTCCGTTGATCGCTACGGTCGCCACCGGGATACCGGAGGGCATCTGTACCGTAGACAGAAGCGCGTCAATGCCGTCAAGCGTATTCGATTGGCAGGGGATCCCGATCACGGGGAGGGTGGTCTGCGCCGCGATGGCGCCGGCAAGGTGCGCCGCCATTCCGGCGGCGGCGATCAGGACGCCGAACCCGTTGGCTTCCGCCCCGCGGGCAAACTCCGCCGCCTCGGCGGGCGTGCGGTGCGCGGAGTACACGTGTACCTCAAAGGGTACTCCAAAGGCGCGGAGGGTATCTACCGCCTTTGACACGATGGGCAGGTCGCTGTCGCTTCCCATTACGATCCCGACTTTTTTCATAATCATTCTCCTTTCCGAAAACGAAAAAGGGCGCAGTTAAGTTGTCGATAAACAAAACTGAACCCAGACGGTCGGCTGATATTGCCCCCCGCTTCCTTGCAGTTCATTCTGCAAAAATCCGTCAGTTACGGGGGACCTCTGATTACGCTTTTATTATACCACGGAGGGGGCGAAAAAGTCAATCTCGCATAATCGGGAAAAAAGGGTAGCTTTCGGTCGCTTTGTTGCACATTTTCAACAAATGACCCCGAAATGCGAGCCGCGAGCGACGGTTTCGATTTGCGCTTCGCGCGCGATATGCCTCGGAACTTGTTTCGCGGCGCGAAAGATACATTCGTACCTTGTGGGGGGCGGTGTCTTCGACGACCCTCGTACCTTGTCTTCCCCTTGAGGGGAGGACGTCACGGAGTGACAGATGAGGTGGTCTCTCGTAACAAAATGAAAAAGGTTTTGCTTGTGATTACCGGGGGGGCCACCTCATCCGGCGTTACACGCCACCTTCCCCTCAAGGGGAAGACCTGGAACGAACGAAAGACAAAAAAGGCGGGCGCGACGAGCGCGCCCGCTGTTTTGGGTCTGTCGATGCTTGCTTGGTTAGTCCGCCAGTTTGTAGTAGATAGCGGCGGGATAATCGGTCGTCCCGAGGGTGATGGTGTCAGCCGCGGGATCGGCGACCTTTTCGACCTCCTGGACGAACTTGGTGCCGCAGGTCATGTAGATATCGCCGACCACAAGGTATCCGGCGTTTTCGCTTTCCTTCGGCAAGAACTCGACCATAACGTACGCGTCGCAGTTTTTGCCGGTGTCGACCGCGTTCTCGTAGACCAGTTTGTCGTCTTCGATCTCCGCGGTGTAGAGCAAAGCGGTGTAACTCTTCGTGAACGACAGCGCCCACGCGGTCTTGTCGACTTCAAAGATCTTTTCGCCGTCGAGGTACGCGGTAGCGGTGATCTTGTACTCGACCGTTTTCTCGGTGTCGCCGACGATCTTCGCATCCTCGTGGATGCGCATACCGAACCGGTGCCAGCCGTACGCGCCGATGGCGACCTGTTTCACGCTCGCGTCAGCCGCGATGGCTTCCGGCGTCGGCATAATATACGCGTCGCCGGTCCGCTCTTTCGAGGTGATCTTACCGGTCTTCAGGTCAACGTTGAAGACGTTATTGTTCTCGACGTACATTCCGGCGAGAACGCCGTCGTTTGCGTTCACCATCGTTTCGTTGTAGAGGAACGAGAACTCGATGATCAGGTCTTTGCCCTGGGGATCCTCGGTGGTCGGGTAAAAGACGTCGTCCGCGCCGAGGATGTTCTTGACGTTCTTCTTGATACCGAAGGTCTGGACCGTTTTGTCGTCCGGGTTGGTGATCGTGTACTCGTTTGCGGTACGGGTATCCAGATCCCAGTTCGACAGGTAAACGATGGGCTCGTAGGCGACAACTCTCGACTGGCTCTGACCGCACTTGGTGCAGTGCTGCGCCTCGACGCCGTCGGAGAGCAGGGTCGGAGCAACGTAGGTGACCCATTCGTCATCCCATTCGTGCTCGCCCGTGCAAGCGACGGTGTAGAACATCGGAGCGTCGATCTCAACGCCCGCGCTCTCGTCAACAACAAGGGTCTTCGGAGCGGGGTACGCGACCTTGGAGAGATCTTTCTGGACGAATTCCTTGCCGCAGGTCACGTTGATATCCGCGACCGCGACGTAGGCGACCTTGTCAAGGACGGCTCTCGTTCTGTTGATATGGAACGCGATGACCGAAGCGTTACCGTCGGTGTAGGTGATGCCGCCGTTACCGTCGGCTTCTGCGGTGAAGAGGTTGTCTTGGATCTTCTGCAGACCCTTGGTGCCGGTGGAAAGTTTGAACGCCGCGGTACCGTCAACGTAAACGGTCGCGACCGCCACGTAGTCTTTCACGCCCGCTGCCGTGCCGGCGGCTTCGGCTTTCAGCGCTGCCTCGTCGATCAGCGCCTGATGAATGCGGATCTGGATGCGGTGCCAGCCGTACTCGGGGTTGTTCTGATCGGCGCCGCCGACGTTAGGATAGTCGGAGTAGTTGGGGTTGACGCCGCACATCGTCGCGGGGGTGGTCACCTCGCTGTCGGAGATGGGGGTCCCGAAGTTGCCCATCCACTCGAACGCGCCGGCGAACTTAGCGTCGCTGTATGTGATGTCGTTTCTGGGCGACCAGTAAAGGACCGGTTCACCATTGATACGGGCGGTGACGTAGGGGTTCGAGCCCTCCGCGTCATACAGATTGAGCATCGTCCCGTTGAAGAGGACCGAGTACTCGATCAGGAGGTCGTTGCCCTCGGGCTCCGCGGTGGTCGGGTAGAAGTGCTTGTCGCCCAGAATATCCGCGAAAGCGACGCCCTCGGTCGCATAACCCGCACTGGTCGCATCGGTGCAGATCACGACGGTCGGCTCGACTTTCAGGACCTCGTTCACGGGCTGATCACAGACCGAGCAGGTACCGGTGCGGTGTCCGTCGGCAAGCAGCGTGCCGGGAACGTTCTCGGTCCAGTCGTTCACGACGTGCAGCGAGGAGTCGGGATCCAGCGGGATAACGGTCTCGGGGATGATCCCACCGCAGGTCTTGCAGTGCTTGGACTGCGAGCCCGGCGTCGAGCAGGTCGGCGGGACGTCAACGGTGTAGTTGGACGCGGGGGTATGGACGTGTGCCGTGGTGTCCGTGGTCTGCGTGCCGGTCGTGTCCGCCACGGTGGTGGCAGGGGTCTTGTTCTTCTTCTTGCAGGACGCGAAGCAGAAGACGCACATCACAAGACACAGGATCAGGGCAAGCGCGATGGTTAGTTTCTTCATATTATTTTTTCTCCTTTCTTTTCGACGAAGAATACCTCCGTCGTTGACACTATTATATACTTTTTTGGCATTAAAAGCAAGAAGAAATATCTTTGAAAAAGTATTTTCGGCACAAGGTACAAAACAAGCCCAAAAAGTTGGTCAAATAGCACAATAATAAAACTTTGGCACCAAGGCGCCAAACGCGAGATGCGAAGCGGGAGCGTTTCGCCCGATATGCCGCCTACGGCTCCGCACGCTTGCCTGCTGCAGGCGGTCGGGAACGGGACCGAAAAAACGATTTGAATAAAAGGAGAAAAGCGCCCGCGGACGGGCGCTTTTCAACGTTGGATCGCGTTTTGGATATGCGGGGAGTTTGCACGGAGCGGAAAGCATCAACGGATAGTAGATCCCTTTTGTTTTTCGGTCCGTGCCGTGCTCCGCCCGTCGGATCAAAGAGATCCGAAGCTGAACTCGTCCCAGCCGTCCTCCGCGAGCGTGCCGCCCGAGGTGATCAGCATATCCAGCCCGAGAAGAACGATCTTGATCTCGGCGGTTTCGTAGGTCTTTTTCTCTTTCATTTCAAAATACCCCTTTCAATCAGTCGTTGTTCGGTCAGGGAGTTACGGGTTGATAGTGCATCACCGCGGGATCGTAACTGCCGAGGTCAAACGGCGCCGCAACGGGGCTGACCGCCGGCTCGACCTGCTGCACGAAGTCGTGTCCCCCGTTGATCATCAGGTCGGCGAGAACGAGGTAGGTGTCGGATGCGCGCCCGAAGAAACTCTGGAGCTGCAGCCAGTAGAATTTGTATTTGGAGTTCTGGTTGTCATGGTAGACGAGTTCGTCGTCCACGATCTCCGCGTCGAAGAGCCGATAGCCCTGATCGGTATAGCGAATATTGCTACCGATCACCTTATATGCCTCAGCACCGTCGATATAGATCGTGTAGGTCAGCGAGTAGATGACGTTTTCGCCATCCTTCTCCGCGTCCTGATGATAGCGGATGCCGATCCGGTGCCAGCCGTTGCCGCTGATTTTCTTGCCGGTGTTGACCAACACGACGCCGCCGTCACCGCTTGAAAGATCGAAGGCGCCAGAGTTCACAGTCAGCCACGCGGTGGATCTGTTGTTCACGTCGCCGCCGGAGAAGTTACCAAGGTCGAGATCCTTGCTCCCCCACGCGGAGAGCGTACTGTTCCAGAGGATCGAGAACTCGACGAGCAGGTCGTTGCCCTGCGGATTGCTTTGGGTCGGGTAGAAATGCCCTTCCTCCGCCGCAATGTCTTTCAGCGACTTCTGAGGCGAGAAGAAGGTCTTGGTGGAACCCCAGCCGGTGGGAGCCGAAGCGTCCTTGCCGTTGATGACGACGGGGGTCGTTTCGGACGGGGTGGAGACGACCGCGTGCCCCGCGCCGCAAATCGAGCAATGGTCGGCTTTCCAACCGTTTTCAAGGAGCGTAGCCGGTTTGGTGATGGTATAATTCTCATCCCAGACGTGCTCGTGCGCCTCGGCGGCGGCGAAGTAGACCTTCGCGGTCAGCGTCTCTCCGTCGGTGGTCTTATAGGTCTGCGAGACGGGATCGGCGACCTTCGTGACCTGCTGCTTAAAGGTCTGTCCGCAGGAGAACGAGAGATCCTGCAAAACGAGGTAGCCGGGATTGGCGGACGACTTATAGATCTTTTCGATCATGACGTAGACGTCGCAGTTTTTCGACGCCTTGTCGTAGATCATCCGGTTGGTGTAAGGGGTCAGGTCGTAGAGTTTGCCGATGTAACTGCCGGTCTTGGTCTTGGCGTACGCGGTCTTATCGACCTCGAGGATCTTCTCTCCGTCGAGGTAGGCGGTGGCGACGATCTGATAATCCTCGACGCCGTTATTATTGATCGGTTTCTCGTGAATGCGGACGCCGAAACGGTGCCAGCCGTAGCCGCCGATCGAAAGATCGGGTTTCTCGTAGAGAACGACGTCGCCTTCTCTCGTGTTGTTGGAGATCATACCGGTCTTCAAGTTGATATTGAAGACGTTGTTGTTCTCGATGTACATCACGGTCAGGGTGCCGTCGGAAGCGTTCGACATCGTGTCGTTGTAGAGGAAGCTGAACTCGACGAGCAGGTCGTTGCCGGCGTAGTTGTTGTTTTCGTTCGGAAAATAGCGAACGGAACCGGACCAAAGATTCTTCACGGCTTTCTTGATCCCGAAAGTCAAATAATCGGGGTTGGATTTTTCATCCGGGTTCTGGATCGAATTCGCGTTTGCGCTCCGGGTCTCGTAATCCCAGTTCGAGTGGTACTCGATCGCGTTCGCACCCCAAACCGAAATCTCCTGCGCATTAGAGTAACGGGTGCCCTCTCCGTCGGTGACGAAGCCGCGGACGTAGATCATTCCGCCGAAGTAGGACTGCGGAATGTTGGTCAGTTTGACCGCGACCCAGTAGCCGCCGTCGTCAGCGTCGACGGTCTTGCCGTCCGCCGTGATCGTGGAAAACACCGCTGTAGCGTGGGACGCAGGGCAGCTCTCCTCGAGCGTCGGGGTAGCGTCGGTCTTCGAGAAGACGAAGCCGACGTCGGTATAACCGAATACCTTGCTTGCAGGGACTTGGAAAACGAAACGGAGGTTGGTGTTTGCGTCAAGCATGTCGTAATCGTTCGGCGTCTGATAGCCGAAGTCCTTGAACTCGGCGGGCTCAGCCGACGAAACGACCGGCAGGAACGCGGCGACCAGAACGGTCAGCATCGCGAAGATCAAGAGAAGCGACACGGCTCCTCTCCGGGTTTTTGCCTGGTTGTGCATACAATTTCTCCTTTTCTTTTTTTGCGGGTTAAAACCGAAAAAACGGTCCCCCGCCGGAGGCGGCTCTTCTCTGCCTCTTGACGGTATTATACACCTGCTCTCTCAAAAAAGCAAGAGTTTCGGCTTTGACTTGTGCCAAAAGCATATCTAAGTTTGCAACATTCGCACAAAAGGCAATCAAAAGAAGAACGAAAGGCAAAGAGCAGGCGATCCGCGAGCGGCTCGCCCGAGACGCCGCCGACGGCGGCATCTTCGATAGCGCAGCGTTCCATTACCGTAAGCGGCGTGAAGATTGACAGACGGGAGGTTTCGTGGTATGATAGATACGAGGGGCGGGAGGGATCGTCCCGGAACAAAAACGAAGGAGAAACGGATATGAGCACCGCGAAGAACAAGTACGCAGGAACAAAAACCGAAAAGAACCTGGAGGCGGCGTTTGCCGGCGAGTCGCAGGCACGGAACAAGTACACCTACTTTGCGTCGAAGGCGAAAAAAGAGGGATTTGAGCAGATCGCGGATCTGTTTCTCAAAACCGCGGACAACGAGAAAGAGCACGCAAAACTCTGGTTCAAGGAACTGAACGGGATCGGCGACACCGCCGAGAACCTTGCCGCCGCGGCGGACGGCGAGAATTACGAGTGGACCGATATGTACGAGGGATTTGCCAAGACCGCCGAGGAAGAGGGCTTCCCCGAACTTGCCGCGAAGTTCCGCGGCGTCGCCGCGATCGAGCGTCGGCACGAGGAACGCTACCTCGCGCTGCTGAAAAACGTCGAGGCGCAGGAAGTGTTCCAAAAGAGCAGCGTCAAGGTCTGGGAGTGCCGGAACTGCGGGCATATCGTGGTCGGCGAAAAAGCCCCCGAGGTCTGCCCCGTCTGCGCGCATCCGCAGGCGTATTTCGAGATCACGGCGGAAAACTATTGAAAAGAGAACGGCGGACGGGAGAAACCGTCCGCCGTTTTTTTGACTTGCCGCCGGAGGCGGCGTGAATTGCCGCAGGCGGCATTTTTTTGCCGCATCCCTTTACTTTTCTAAAAAACGGCGGTATAATGGTAGTATCTACAAACGGAGGACAAAACGGATATGAACAAACGGGTTTTCGGGACGCTGCCGAGCGGGACCGTGATCGAGGAATACACGATCTCGGACGGTGCGGCGGAGGCGTCGATCATCACGTTCGGGGGCGCGATCACGCGCTTCGTCGTCGACGGGATCGACGTGGTGCTCGGTTTCTCGACCTTGGAGGACTATTTCGAGGATCATTCGCATCAGGGCGCTTTGATCGGGCGGTACGGCAACCGGATCGCCAAGGGGCGCTTCACCCTGAACGGCGTGGAATACAAGTTGGCGCAAAACAACGGGAACAACCATCTGCACGGCGGGATCATCGGCTTTGACCGGAAGGTCTGGGGCGTGGAGTTTGCCGACGAGAGATCGGTGGTCCTGACGCTTCACGCCGACGATATGGAAGAGGGATACCCCGGGAATATGGACGTCAAGGTGACCTACCGGATGACGGGCTACGCCCTCTCGATCGAGTACGAGGCAAGATCCGACAAGGACACGGTCTGCAACCTGACCAACCACTCCTACTTCAACCTGAACGGGTGCGGATCGGGCGACGTGCTCAACCACGTGGCGCGCATCTTTGCCGACCGCTATACCGAGGTGGACGACGAGCTGATCCCGACGGGAAACCGCCCCGACGTCACGGGGACGGCGTTTGATTTCCGCACGCCCCACGCGATCGGCGAGCGCATCGCCGAAACCGGGAACGGATACGACCATAATTACGTTCTGTCACAAAAACCCCCCTTCCCCATCGCGGGTCACACCCTACCCCCCGCCGCGGTCGTGACGGGCGACGCGCTGCAGATGACGGTCTTTACCGATCAGCCGTGCGTGCAGTTCTATACGGCGAATTTTCTTTCCGGCGACCGTCCGCGGCTGAAAGGCGACGCCGTCAAGCACAAGCACGCGGCGTTCTGCCTCGAAACGCAGGAGGAGCCCGACAGCCCCAACCACGGCGGCGCGATCCTGCGCGCGGGCGACCTCTACCACACCGTGACGGTGTACGAGGTGAAACCGAAATAAGCAAGTAAAAAAGCGGACGGGTGACCGTCCGCTTTTTTCGGTGTTGCGTTGCGCGGGCGCAACGAGGGGGAACGAATGAATTGCCGCCGAGGGCGCCGTGAAATGCGCGCAAGCACGCGTGAATTGACGGCGAAGCCGTCATGAATTGCCGCAAGCGGCATTGAAAAAACGCCGTCCGTATGGAAACGGACGGCGTTTTTTTATTCGGAAACTTTCAAGACGGACGCGGTGATATCGTCGACGAAGATATCGGCGTGGATACGCATCTGCGGGGCGAAGCGGATCCGCATCAGCGCGCTCTGGCGGAACGCGATGCTGTCCGAGTAGAAGTTCGTCGACGTGCCGAACGGTTCGCCGTCGACCAGGATCTCGACCTTGAAAGAGGCGCCGGACTTGCCGTAGTTCTTGATGGTCAGGCGGAACGTGAACTGATACCACGTGTCGAACTGAAATACTTTCGTCTGGTCGTCCGGGTACTCCTTGGCGCCGCCGCTGGTCGACTGTTCGACGAGGAAGACGTACCCCGTCGGGTCAGATCCGTCGTTGAAGCGCAGGGTCGGCATCCAGAACGGATCGCTTTCCGACATAAAGCGCATCTGCATAATGTTCGGGTTGCTCCCCGAGATCGAGTTGCCGTAGCGGGTATCGGACGATACGTTGATCCTCATCCCGAATTCCACGACGGTATCGTCGGTCATCTTCGGCGCCGTGAACAGCGGAACGGTCAGCTGTCCGCCACCGTCGTTCCCCTCGGTGTCCTTTTTGATCTCGAGGACCTTGTTGTCCGGATCTTTCGGGTCGGTCGCGGTCAAAAACGTCGTTTTGGCGACCCCGTTGTCGGTCGCGCCCTTCGGCAGTTCGCCGATCGCGTCTTTTGTAAAGTCGTATTTGACGCCGACCTTGTTCTTCCCTTTTACCACGCTCGGCGCGTTCTTCATCAGTTCAAGCATCTTTTCGGCGTGGTTATAACTGCAGATCGGGATGGTCTCGGACAGTCCGATGGCGTTCGAGATATGCTCGGCAAGCAGCACCACCAGGTTGTTGCCGTTGACGTCGCCCTCCTGGACGCCGAGGCAGACCGGCGTGCTGTAGATCGTGTCCTTCGAGCCGCTTTGCAGGTAGCTGAACGAGCCGTCCTCCCACATATATCTGCCGAGCGAGGCGGAGAGCGCGTCGATCATCTCGATGATGTTGGTCTTGATCAGGGTATCGTATTCGGCGACCTCTGCCGGGGTGCCGAGGTTTTTCAGGTTGGTGCAGACGTTGCCCAGCGTCGCCCACGGGTTGAAGAGGTAGGTCACGCGGACGCCGGGGTCGCGGGAGCAGATCGCCTTGATCCCGTTTGCCGCCATTTTGAGCGCGTAGGGGATGGGGCGACCGCCGATGTTGTACATTTTGGCGATCTTGTAGGCGCAGGTGTAGAGGCCGTAGGGGGTCTCCTCGTTGCCCGCGAGGTTGGTATACTTGTCGGTCGCGGCGTTATACCCCTTGACCCACAGACCGTATTCGGGGTTGATCCGCTCGTCGAGGACGTCCAGGACGGTATCGAGCATCCCCGCCGCTTCAAAGGTCGTCGCCTGGGTCTCGAACTGGTTTGCCCAGTGCTCGCAGGACGTGGTGTTCATCAGGTCGTTGGCGTAGTTTCTGACCGAATTCACGTTCGGCTGCCATTCCGTTCCTATCGACGAGGTGGCGTTTTTCGCGCGGTCGAGCGCCGTCGGATAGAGCGGCTCCGCGTCCAGCCATCCGAGGACGAAGACCGCCCAGTCCTGATCGCGGCTGTACCGCATCACGTTGGCGCGGCTCTCGGCTTTGGTCCACTGCGGATGGTAGAAGTAGCCGTCGGAGGGATCCTGCTTCGTCTGGTAGAACGAAACGATCTTCGCCGTGATCTCGGGACCGAGGAACGCGGGGAGATCGGGGACCATCTCCTGCAATCTCCAAATGATCTGATAGGTGCTCTCCATATCGGGCAAGAAGCCCTCGCTGTCGCGCGCGGAGTTGGAGTAGTAGAAGCCGCCGAGGTCGGGGTCGTAGAGCCCCGCCCACCAACGGATGAGTTTGTCGGGGTCGTAAAACTCCTCGTAGAACCCCTTGACCGCCGAGCGGATCACGGGGTCGGAGATCACGTTGAAACGCTTTTCAAACTGTTTGTCGATCTCTTGCCGTCTTTCCATGTCTTTTTCCTCCTGATACGCCGAGAGCGAAATACGCCCGACGTAGGTCGTTCCCGCCGTGACTTGCAGGGTCGCGCCGGTGAGATAGTTGTCCGAGAAATATTTGACGCCGCGCTCTCCGGCGGCATCGTGGTTCCAGACGACGGCGGCGCCGTCCCGGTCGAAGATGATCGCGAACGCCGCATCGTCCCCGCTCTGGGCGGGCAGGATCGCTTTCGCGCGTGCGGTGATGGCGCGGGAGGTATCGCCGAAGACCAACTCGATCCCGGTCTTTTCGGTCTCGTCGGTGCCGGAGGGGACGGTCGTGCCGAGGGTCTTTTCCAGTTTGGTTCTGATCCCGGCGATCCCGTCGGACACCGCCTGCGGGACCGAGGCGGACGAAACGATCGAGGGGACGACCTTTTTGCCGTAGAGGGTCACCTCGTTTTTGTTCTTGCAGCCGACGAACAAAACGAGAAGAGCGAGAAGTGCCAGACAAAACGCGGTCCTTTTCATACCTTTCCTCCTTGTATCGTGACGGAGGCACGCCGTCGCGTGCCTCCTCTTGGTACATTTGGGTCAGTCAGATCGTGTTTATGGACGTTACTGCGCGCTGTTTCTGAGGGTCGCCGTGATGTCGTCGACGTAGATCAGCGCGTGGATGCGCATCTGCGGTTGGAAACGAACGCGGACGGTCTTCCCCGTCTGGAACGCGATGCTGTTCGAATAGAAGTTCGTCGAGGTGCCGTACGCTTCCCCGTCGACCAGGATCTCGACCTTGAATTGCGCGTTGCTCTTGCCGTAGTTCTTGATGGTCAGGCGGAACGTGAACTCGTACCAAGTGTCGAACTGGAAGATCTTGCTCTCGTTATCCGGGTACTCTTCATTGCCGCCGGAGGTGGAACTGGTGGTCATGAGCGTGTAGCCGTTCCCGCTGAACCGCACGACCGGCATCCAGAACATATCGCTCTGGCTCATGAAACCGATCTGCATAATGTTGGGGTTGCTCCCGGAGATCGAGTTGCCGTAGCGGGTGTCGTCCGTAAGGTTCATCCGCATCGATATCTCGAGCGTGGTCGCGTCGGTCATTTCGTCCACGGCGAGCAGCGGAACGTAGAGCTGCCGTCCGTTGACGTTGCTCTCGGTGTTCTTGCTGATCTCCAGCACCTTGTTGGAGGTGTTGTTCGGCTCCTCGACGACCCGGAACGTCGTTCCGTTCTGGACCGCGGCGTCGTCGGAACTGCTCTGCGTCGTGCCGGAGGGTGCGGAGCCGACCGCGTCGCTTGTGAAGTCGCGGGTGACGCTGGCCTCCTCCGTCTGCTGCGCGGGATCGCCTTTCTTCGGGACGTTCGGCGCGTTCTTGAGAAGCTGCTGCATCAGTTTGCCGTGGTTCGCGTTGAAGACCGAGATGGTAGTGTTCAGCCCGATGGCGTTGCAGATGTGCATCGCGAAGCTCATGACCAGGTTGTGGGCGTTGACGTCGCCCTCGTTCAGCCCGAGCGAGACCGGCGTGCCGTAGATGGTCGGGCTCGAGGTGCCGTCCGGCAGGTAGCTGTAGGAGCCGTCGGCGTGCTTGTAGATGCCGAGCGAACTCTTCAGGGAGTTGATGAGCTCGAGGATGTTGTCCTTGATCAGCGCGTCGTACTCGTCGAGCAGGGTCAGCCCTCTCACGCCGCCGTTTTTCAGGTTGGTGCGGACCTGTCCGAGGGTCGCCCACGGGTTGAAGATGTAGGTGATACGCGCGCCGGGATCCTTGGAATTGATGGCTTTCATCGCGTTCTCGACCATCTTGGTCGAATACGGGAACAGACGGTCGCCCGCGTTGTAGACCTTCATGACCTTGTAGGTGTTGGTGAAGATGCCGTAGGGCGCCTCTTGTTTACGCGTATCGCTCTCGCTCAGGGTCCGGAGATTGTAGTACGTATCGGTGTTCGCGTTATACCCGGTCACCCACAGACCGTATTCGGGGTTGACCCGCTCGTCGAGGACGTCGAGGACGTAGTCGAGCACGCCGTTTGCCTCGAAGGTCGAGATCTGGGTGTCGAGCTGGTTGGCCCAATGCTCGCAGGAAGTGGTGTTCATCAAATTGGTGACGTATTGTCTGACCGAGGTCTCGTTCGGCTGCCAATCCGCCGAGGCGTCGGGGGACGCCGCGGGTTTGGTCAAGCCGGCGTAGGACGCCAACCGCCGGACCGTGACGTCGACGGTCGAGCCGGACGATTTCGCGCGGTCGAGCGCGGTCGGGTAGAGCGGCTCGGCATGCAGGTTTTCGAGCGCCGCGATCGCCCAGTCCTGGTCGCGGGTGTAGCGCATGTTGTTGGCGCGGCTCTCGGCTTTGGTCCATTGCGGATGGTAGAAGTAGCCGTCGGAGGGATCCTGCCGGGTCTGATAGAACTCGACGATCTTCGCCGTGATATCGCGGCCGAGGTAAACGGCAAGATCGCGGTCGAACTGGCGCAGACGGTTGACGATCTGCCAGGTGCTCTCCATATCGGGCAAGAAGTCGCCGTGCCTGTAACCGGCGTTGTCACGTGCCGAGTTGGCGTAGTAGAAACCGCCGATCTCGGGATCGTACAGCCCCGCCCACCAGCGAATGATCTTTTCGGGTTCGTAAAAAGTTTCGTAAAAGTCCTTGACCGCCGCCTTGACGTCGGGGTCTTCGATCACGTCGAAACGCGTTGCCCACTCCGCCTCGATCGCTGCCTCTTCGCGGCGAACACGCTCCTCTTCCTGCCTACGAAGCTCCTCTGCGTAAGCCGAGACCGACAAGGTCCCGACGTATTTCGTGCCCGACGCGATCTTCAGGGTCGCTTCGCCGAGATAGTTGTCGGCAAAGTACTTGACGCCGACGATCGCGGCGTAGTCGTGGTTCCAGACGACGGCGGCGCCGTCCTCGTCAAAGTAGATGACGTAGGTCGCCTCGTCCCCGTCGCGGGTGGGCAAGAACTCCTTGGCGCGCGCGGTAACGGCGCGGGAAGTGTCGCCGAAGACGATCTCCACCCCGCTCTTTTCGGTCGTGTCGGATCCGTACCCCGGGTTCGAGCCGAGGCGGGTCCGGAGCGTTCCGCGGATCTTCAGAATATCGTCCACTGCGGTCGAGGGGATGCGCGTGGAGGCGATGATGTTCGGGATGACCCCGTCGCCGTACACCGTCACCTTATTCTTCGCCTTTTCTTTCTCTTTCTTCGTTACGCAGGATACGAGCGGGAACAGCAGGGCAAAAACCAAAAGGATCGAAAGGGCCTTTTTCATCTCGTTTTCCTCCTTGACGTGAGCGCGGGTCGCTTCGTTGCTCTCTCTTGCTTTTTATTGTAGCACTTTCAGAGCGGCGTATCAAGTGCCCGGTACAGAAATTTAATTCCAATTAAATTATAGCATACGCGCAGGCGTCTTACAATGCCCCCGATTGTCGAATTCTTGCTCCGGATTGACCATGCGCATTGGGTCAGCCGCAAGCGGCCCGCTCGAGATAATTGCCGCGAGCGGCGGTTTCGATATGCGCTGCGCGCTCGATATGCCGCGAAACAAGTTTCGCCGCGCGAGAGCAACCATCTCGTTTGCAAAGCAATCATATCGGACGCGAACGAAGCGAGCGTATACCGTATCACGGTGCGATACAGCATCCGGCGAACGAAAAATTTTCGTGCACGGCGCTTTCAAAAACGGGAGATTGAGCGAGATCGAGCGAGATTGAGCGAGTTTGATGCCCGCTAACTTGATTTCACGAAAAAAGTTTTAAAAAATCCCTTGACAAGCCATATCGCGTGTGTTATAATACCACCGTTCGAAAAAAGGGCGAAGAATGCCCGCTAATACTATTCGGAGGAAAGAAAGATGTCCACTTATATGGCTAAACCCGAAACCGTCGTTCGCAGATGGTTCGTGATCGACGCCGCCGGCAAGCCGCTCGGCAAGACCGCCGTCGCCGCCGCCACCATCCTTCGCGGTAAGCACAGACCCGAGTTCACCCCCCACGTCGATTGCGGCGAGTACGTGATCGTCATCAACGCGGCGAAAGCCGTCCTGACCGGTAAGAAGCTCGACAAGAAGATCTACTACCGTCATTCCGGCTATATCGGCGGACTGAAGTCCGAGACCGCCCGTCACCTGATGGAGACCCGTCCCGAACTCGCGCTGGAAAAAGCGATCAAGGGGATGCTCCCCCACAACTCCATCGGCGCGAAATCCGCGACCCGCCTCAAGGTGTACGCCGGCGAAGCCCACAAGCACCAGGCGCAGCAGCCCATTGCCGTTGATTGATCGAAAGGAGAAGAACAATGACCTATCAGAGTGCGAAACCCTACTTCTACGGCACCGGAAGAAGAAAGAAATCGGTTGCCCGCGTTCGTCTCTATCCCGGAACCGGCGTCGTGACCGTCAACGGGAAATCGATCGACGAGTACTTTGGTCTTGAGACCCTGAAACTCATCATCAACCAGCCCTTTGCGACCACCGACTCGATCGGCAAGTTCGACCTCGTGGCGAACGTGCGCGGCGGCGGTCTGTCGGGTCAGGCGGGCGCGATCCGTCACGGAGCCGCGCGTGCGCTGGTGACCGCGGACGAGACCTACAAGCCCCTGCTGAAGAAAGCCGGGCTGCTGACGAGAGACCCTCGTATGAAAGAAAGAAAGAAATACGGTCTCAAAGCGGCGCGTCGGGCTCCGCAGTTCAGCAAACGCTGATACGAAGACCATACCCCAAAAACAGGCGAGCGTTCTGCTTGCCTGTTTTTTCATTGGTTCACTGCGTCGCCCCTCTCACCGTCGCATAGTCGCACGGGGCGGGCGTCGTGCCGCCCTCCCCGTGCTCCTTGCTTTGGGCTCGACCGCTTCGCCGAAACGATCCACCGGAGCGTTTCGGCTCGTTAACCCCAGTTCAGCAAACGCTGATACGAAGACCATACCCCAAAAACAGGCGAGCGTTCTG
>CAMJCC010000022.1 GCA_946404035.1 uncultured Clostridia bacterium
TACAAGGTCGTGCTCACGCTCGCAAAGGACGGCGGCGTCAAGACCACGGATCTTGTCCTGGACCTCGCCCCGCGCCGTCAGCATCAGGACCGGGGTCGCGATCTTCTTTTTCCGGAGAGAGGACACGATCTCAAAGCCGTTTTTGCCGGGCAGCATCACGTCGAGCACGATCACGTCGTAGATGCCGCTCTCGGCGTAGGCGAGCCCGTCGTTCCCGTCGTAAACGGTGTCGACCATATATTTTACCTCGGTCAGGATCTCGGTGAGCGCGTCGGCAAGCCGTCGCTCGTCCTCCACGACAAGAATGGTCATAACGTTCCTCCGTTTTTTCGTCCGTTTTTATTGTAGCACTTTTTTCGTGCTTACACAACCATTTTACGACCGAAAACTGAAAGAAAACTGAAACGCGTTTTCAGTTGGGTTTCAGTTTGGCGGGATACAATGGAGGCGAACACCGGGAAAGGGGTATTCCCGGAGAAGAAAAGGAGTGACCGAAATGAAACGAAAACTGCTTGCTTGGATCCTGCTGGCTTCCCTGCTCGTCCTGACGCTCGCGGGGTGCGCCGTCGGGGGCGCGACCGGGGACGCGGACAAAACAGCAGGGACGCAAAACGGATCGACGACCGCAGCCGACGCCCTCCCCGCCGCCGACGTCAAGGACGCGGAGGAGGAAAAGGTCGAGATCACCTCCGATTTTACCATAACGGGCAACGACGCGGGCGTGACGCGGGACGGCAACGTCTACACGGTCACGGCGGCGGGGACCTATACCCTCTCGGGGAAACTCGCCGACGGGCGGATCGTCGTCACCGTCCCCGACGACGGCGAAGTGACGCTTCTGCTCTCGGGCGCGTCGCTCTCGTCGAGTGAAAACGCCGTCATCTTTGCGACCGAGGCGGGCAAACTGACCGTCAAGAGCGAGGAGGGCACCTACAACGAGGTGCTCGACCTGCGCGAGGCGAAAACCGAGGACGACGACGCGCAGGGCGCGGGGGCGATCACGGCGTTCTGCGACCTGAATATCACGGGCAAGGGGTCGCTCGTCGTTTCCGGCACCTATAACAACGGGATCCATACCAAAGACGACCTGAAGATCAAGAACGTGACGCTGAAAGTGACGGCGCCAAACAACGCCCTGAAAGGCAACGACAGCGTGACTGTCGAGAACGGCGACCTGATCCTGATCTCGACGGGCGGCGACGGCATCAAGACCGAGAACTCGGATATCTCATCCAAGGGCAATCAGCGCGGGACGGTTTCGCTCGAGGGCGGCACCGTCGCGATTTACGCGGCGTGCGACGGCATCGACGCCAGTTACGACGTGACGGTCTCCGACGGCGTGACGCTCTCGGTCAAGACCGCGTCCTATTCGACTTATTCCGGCGAGATCGCGGCAAGCTCCTCGACCGAGATGCACCTGATCGTCCAGTCCTCCGCCTACTCGTCGAGCTACCGCTTCGCGGCGTACTTTGAAAAGGGCGACGGGTCGGCGGGCGTCTTTGCCGACGCGACCTACGATATGATGGTCTCCGAACGCGGCAGCCGGACGCAGTACTACGCCCTGAAACTCTCGGTCCCGTCGGGCTATACCAACGTGACGTTCTACCGCTTCGCCGCGGGGAGCGCCAACTCGACCTCCGACTACAACGCGAAAACGGCGAGCGTCGGGGTGAATACCTCGATGAACGCCTACCGGATCAAAACCGTTTCATCCGGGTCGATGTCGGGCGACTGGACCAACCTCTCCACGGGTTCGGGCGGCGGTCCCGGCGGCCCTGGCGGCGGACAGGGCAATACCGAAAAGACCTCTTATTCCGCCAAGGGGATCAAGGCGGATAACGAGATCAAGATCAGCGGCGGGACCGTCGCGATCTCGGCAATGGACGACGGCATCCACGCCAATTACGGCGACGCGCTGGAAAACGGCAAGACCGGCGCGGGCAACGTGACGGTCGCGGGCGGCTCTGTCGAGATCGTTTCCGCCGACGACGGCATCCACGCCGACAACGTCCTCTCGATCGAGGGCGGGACCGTGAACGTCGCCAGATCCTACGAGGGACTGGAAGCCAATACGGTCAATATCAAGGGCGGGACCACCTCCGTCACGGCGTCGGACGACGGCGTGAACGCCGCCAAGTGCGGACCCGCCGCCACCCCGTCCATCAACGTTTCGGGCGGCACGCTTTCGGTCACGACCGCGTCGGGCGACACCGACGGCATCGACAGCAACGGCAACTACACGCAGACCGGCGGCTTCGTCCTGATCATGGGCGGCAGTTCGCAGGGCAACATGGCGGGCTCGCTCGACACAGACGGCTCGGTCAAGGTCACCGGCGGGACCATCGTCGCCCTGGGCGGCATCTGTGAACTCCCCGCCTCGTCCTCCCGCCCCGTCGTGAAGATGCAGCGCAAGAGTTTTTCCGCCGGGACCTACGTCCTCCGGAACGCGGCGGGCGAGACGATCGCCACCTTTACCCTCGCCTCGTCGTACAGTTCGTGCTGGATCTGCTCGGACGGCTTCACGACCGGCTCGTCGTACACGCTCACCAGAAACGGCTCGACCTTTGCGACCTGGACGCAGAGCAGCCAGAGCGTTGCCGTGAATTGAGCGGTGACGCTCCATTCACAGCGCGATATGCCGCGCGGGGACCATGCCCCGATGCACGGCGCAAAGGTAACGTTCCGTTTTGCCCACCCGCGCCAGCGTGCAACGACGAGGCGCGCGCAAAGGTAACGTTCCGTTTTGCCCACCCGCGCCAGCGTGCAACGACGGGACGGGCACAGGCAGATGCAGAATTCGCGCTTGCGATCCGAAGGCGTACAATCGTACGTCGAGAGGTCGCAAACGCGGATAGAAAAACAACTTGAATAAAATGGAGAAAAGCGCCGGAAATCCGGCGCTTTTCATCCTTAAACCGCATTGTTCAATGTGAAGAATTCGCACAAAGCGAAAAGCATTCGCAAATCATAATAATCCGTTGTTTTTCGGTCTGCGCAGAAATGTGCACGTCTTTACTCTGCGGAGATCAAGAAATCATAGAGAGGTTGTCCGCCGTCTACACAAGTCGCTTCCGCGTTCTTTCCGCAGATCGACGCGATCAGGGACACCACCGCTTCCCCGTCCTGTTCGGGGATATCCTCGCCGCGGAAGACGGTGAGGAACTCCGCGTCTTTCACCCCTGCGAGAAGAGCGGAGAGGCAATCGGTGCGGTCGACGGCGTGGCAGACGATCTTGCCGCGCAGAAGCCCGAGGTACTCGCCCTGCCGGACGGTGTCGCCGTTGACGACCGAGTCGCGGACGGCGCGCGTGACCGAGAGCGAGGACACGTTCTTCATCGCCGCCTCCATCGCTTGCTTGTTGTCGTCAAGCGTGCGGTCCGGGTCGAACGCCATCATCACGGCGATCCCCTCCTGGATCGTGTAGGTCGGGATCACGACCACCTTTTTCTTCTTTTCAAGCAGCGCCGCCTGCGCCGCGACCATGCAGATGTTCTTGTTGTTCGGGAGGACGAAGACCACCCGCGACGGGGTGGCGCGCACCTGGGTCAGGACGTCGTTGGTGCTGGGGTTCATGGTCTGCCCGCCCTTGACGATCCGGTCGGCGCCGAGATCGCGGAACGCGGCGACGATGCCCTCTCCCGTGCAGACCGAAACAAAGCCGTATTCCTTTTCGGCTTTGACCTCTTTCGGGGGAAGCAGCGCTTTCGTGATCTTTGCCGCACGCTCGGCGGCACCCTCCAGTTTGCCTGCCGCGACGGCGACCGGCGAGGGTTTCTTTTCGGCGGTCAGACTGGTGTGCTGTTCGCGCATGTTCTCGACCTTGACGGTCAGCAGCGAACCGTATTTCACCGCCTCGGAAAGCACCTTTCCGGGGTCGGAGGTGTGGACGTGCAGTTTGACGATCTCCTCGTCGTCGACGAAGACGGCGCTGTCGCCCGCCGCAAGGACGAACGCGCGGAAATCTCCGCAGGTGCCCTCTCCCTTGAAGTCGGCGCTCTTGCCGACGATGCACTCGGTGCAGTAGGGGTACACGATATCCTCGGTGTTGAACTTGCCGAAGACCGTGCCCGCCGTTTCGGTGCGGGCGGCGGAGGCGGCGACCGGTTTGCCGTGCAGGGCGGCGATCATCCCCTCGAGCACGACGACGAAACCCATCCCGCCGCTGTCGACCACGCCCGCCTGTTTCAGGACGGGGAGCATCTCGGGGGTCTTATCCAGCGTTTCGCGCGCGACCGAGAAGATCTTGTCGAAGAGCTCCTCCATCGTCGGGGCGTTGAGTTTCTTTGCCGCCTGCTTTTCCGCCGCCTCGGCGGAAAGACGCATCACGGTCAGGATCGTGCCCTCGGTCGGGTTGGAGACCGACTTGTACGCCTCCTCGGTCCCGAGTTTGAAAGCGCGGGCGATATCGGGCACGTCGGCGCGCTCCACGCCCTTGAAAGCGCGGGAAACGCCCCGGAAGAAGAGCGAGAGGATAACTCCCGAGTTGCCGCGCGCCGAGCGGAGCGCAGACGACGCGATCTCGCGGGAGACCTCCTCGACCGTTTCGCCCTCCCGACCCGCCGCCGGGACGTTTCCGAGGGTCATACTCATATTGATCCCCGTGTCGCCGTCGGGCACCGGAAAGACGTTCAGATCGTTGATTTTCTGTTTCGCGTTCTCGAGGGCGTTTGCGGAGGAAACGACCATAGAGCGGAACAGCGAGCCGTTGATTCTCATGGTGTTGTTGCGTTCCTTTCGTCAGGGGTCAACGCTTGTTTCCGAGGAAGAAGAGGGCGAGCGTGCCGGGGCCGGAATGCGAGCCGATCACGCGCCCGGTATAGCCGATCTCCACCCGCTTGATCCCGAAGGTCTCGCGCACCCAGTCGGCGAGTTCCTCGGCGTCCTCGACGCAGTCGCCCTGGCAGATGAAGACCGTCTGCTCCTCGGGGAGGATCGCGGAGTTCTTCATATGTTCGAGGAGGGCGCGCATCGAGTTCTTGCGTCCCTTTGCTTTCTCCATATTGATGAGATGCCCGTCGTCGTCGACGTGGAGCACCGGGCGGATGTTCAGCATCGTGCCGAGCAGCGCCGTCGCGCCCGAGATGCGTCCGCCGCGTTTGAGAAAGAAGAGGTCGTCCACCGTGAACCAGTGGCAGAGATTAAAGCGCGTGCGCTCGGCGTACTCGCGGGTCTCGTCGATGGTGTGCCCCGCGCGGGCGTATTTGACGGTATGGAAAACGAGCAGCCCCTCTCCGAGCGAGGCGCAGAGGGTGTCGACCACGTAGAACTTACGCTCGGGGTACTTCTGCGACAGGTCCTCCGCCGCGATCTTGGCGGCGTTGCAAGAGGCGCTGAGCCCCGAGGAGAACGCGAGGAAGAGCACGTCGGTCCCGGCGGCGAGCGTCGGTTCGACGAACTCGATGACCTCCCCGACGCTGTACGCCGCGGTGACGGCGGAACATTTGGCGCGGAGGGAATTGTAGAAATCGGTATAACTCATCGTCAGCCCGTCGATCACCGTGCCGTCGGGCTGGGTCAGCGTGGTTTTCAGTTCGAGGACCGAAACGTCAAGTTCCTTGATCAGTTTCGGCGTCAAGTCGGACGCCGAGTCGGTAAAAATGCGAAAATCCATTTGGTTCTCCTTACGTCGGATCCGGTCAAAACCGGTTGATTTTTTGCGGTTTTTCCGGCGTTTTCACGCTTTCTTTTTTATTGTACCACACAATGTGGTTTTTGTCAACAGATGTACGGTTCTTTATTGACCGTTTTGCAGCCCCGAAAGGCGCGCGATCTGCCGCGCGATCTCGCGGGGGAGGTCGTCGGGACGGACGCCGTAGAGGGAGTATTCCCGCGAAAGCACGTCGCCCGCCGCACCGTGGAGATAAACGGCGAGGACCGCGGCGGAATAGGGGTCGGTCCCCTGCGCGAGAAGCGAGACCAGAAGCCCGGCGAGCACGTCGCCGCTGCCGCCCTTGGCAAGCCCGGGTCCGCCGGTCGGATTGACCGTGACCTCCCCGTTCGGGGCGGCGATCACGGTGCCCGCGCCTTTTAAGACCAGGGTGACGCCGTACTCCTTGGCAAAGGCGGCGGCGACCCCGACGCGGTCGGCGGAGATCGCATCGAGCGACAGCCCCGAGAGCCGCGCGAACTCCAGCGGATGCGGGGTCAGGATCACGGGACGCTTGCTTTCCTTGAGAATTGCAAGCGATTGCTCGCGTTTTCCAGCGAGAGCGTTCAGGGCGTCGGCGTCGAGTACGGCGGGACAGCCCGGGGTATTGAGCAATTCCCAAAGGGAAAGGCAAAGCCGCTCGGTGTTCCCCGACCCGCAGCCGACGAGCAGAGCCGTCGCTTTTTCCGCGCGTTTCAGAGGGAGATACGCCCCGGTCTTCGACGGCGCATACGCCGTCCCGATCACCGAGGGGGCGCGGGTGAGGACGAGGGAAACGACGGGTTCCGCCGAGGCGAGCTCGACAAGCCCCGCGCCGCCCGACAGCGCCGCCTCGGCGGCAAGGCAAGCCGCCCCGCGGTACTGCTCGCTCCCGCAGAAGAGGAGCGCGCGACCGAAGGTCCCCTTGTTTCCGTCGGCAGGACGAGCGGGGAGAAGCGCCGCCGCCAGCGCGGCGTCGGTCTTGCGGACGGTGGGTGAGACCGTCGCCGTATCCGATTGTTTTTTCATACTCTTCCCTCCCGGCGCGATTTTTACCGGGAAACATTATATCACACGCGCCCGCGTGATGCAACCCCCATTCTGTACAACTCTTTCCCGTCTTGCCCCGAAAAGATGTTGAAAGGTGCAAAATTATCCGCCGCGCTGTTGACTTTTTTCTCTGAAAAGTGTATAATATGCGTGAAAGGAGAGAAAAAATGAAAATCGAACGTTCTTTAATCAAGTATTATGCCGTGTCGGCGGTTTCGCTCCTGTGTGCGATCGCGTATCTTGTGATCAGGATCGACAATACCGTATGGTATTTCAAAGTGCACACCGAATGCAAGCAGAACACGGGACCGGTCGTCCTCCTGCATCTCCTTCTTATTCTTGCCACGGTCGCCGCGTTCTCCCCCTGCCTGATCGCGAAAACGAAACGCGGGATCCGCCTTGCCGTCTGCCTCTCGACGCTGTTCGCGGCGGCGGTTTCGGTCAGCGTTCTTTCCTGGTATACGGGTTTGTATATGAGCCGCGTGAGCCACTGGCCGTGGGCGACCATCATTCTGTTTTTCATCTGTATCATCTGCTCGCCTGTCGCTTTCGTGATGACGGCGCTGGACGACCGCAAGGAAAACGGAGCGGCGCAGGATCAGTAAAACCGATCGTACTCCCAAAAGGGCGTATAACGGAAAAAAGAAAGGTGAACGATATGATAATCAAATGGTCGATCATTAAGTATTACGCCGTGTCTTTGCTCTCTTTGATCAGCGCGATCGTGCTTCTCGTTATACGCGTTAGCAGTTACGTAAATACCGCGAATGCAAACACCTATAGTTCCGGGCTTAAAAAAGAGATCTCCGTCTACGTCTGTCTGCACGTGCTTCTCGCTCTTGCCGTCGTAGCCGTTTTCTCCGCCTGCCTTATCGCGAAAACCGAAAAAGGAAAACGGACCGCCGCCCTCGCCGCTACGTTGTTCGCGCCGATCATATCGAACGCGATCGGCTGGAGTTCGCTTCTTACCTATCGGACGGTAAAGTATTGGCCTTGGTCGAATATCGTTTGGTCCCTCGTCTGCATCGGTTGCTTCGTTACCGTCGTCCTGATGGCGGTGATCGACGAAAGAAAGGAAAACGGAGCGGCGCAGGATCAGTAACCGACGCTGCTTCAAAAAAGCAACTCCCGCGGAACCGTCCGCGGGAGTTTTTTCTCTCTTTTCGGTAAAAAAGCCCTTTACAGAAACGCGGTTTTGTGGTATACTGTAGATGGAAAAGGAAACCGCATCGCACAAGCGAAGGAGGAGTATTTATGGCAGAGAAAATCGTCATAACGATCGCACGGCAGTACGGGAGCGGCGGGCGCGAGATCGGCGAGAAGGTCGCCCGTGCGCTCGGGATCAAGCACTACGACGAGAACCTCATCACCCTGGCGGCGCGCGAGGGCAATCTGGACGAAACGGTCGCCAGCAAAGCCGACGAGAGCGCGGCGAACAGTCTGCTCTACACGCTGGCGCTGGGGTCCAATTTCTTCGGCTCGGCGATGAACTTCGGGTATAAGCCGCCCCTGAACGACAAGCTCTTCCTGCTTCAGTCCGACGTGATCCGTCGGGCGGCGGAGGAGGGGAGCTGCGTCATCATCGGACGGTGCGCCGACTACGTTCTTCGCGACCACCCCCGTCGGCTCTCGGTCTTCGTATACGGCGATCTTCCCCATCGGAAAGCGCGGGTCATGGAGCGGCACGAGGGGCTGACCGAGGCGCAGGCGATCGACCTCATCAACAAGACCGACCGGCGTCGCTCGTCCTACTACAACTTCTACACCGGGAACAAGTGGGGCAAATACGACAACTACCACCTCGCGGTGAACAGCAGTCTGCTCGGGATCGACAAGACCGCCGAAATGATCGCGGACGCCGCCAAACTGTTGATGGAGAAAGAATAACCGAACCAATCAAGCCGGACGGCAAAACCGTCCGGCTTTTTCTTTTTTCCGAAAACTTAACGAAGAATTATTTACAAATTAGTATGGTTTTTCCCTTTCGGATGTGGTAGAATAGGATGAGAACATCTGCGAAGGAGACCGAAATGGGCTTATTCACGAAAATATTCGGCACGTACAGCGAGCGGCAGTTGAAGCGGAACGCCTCGACCGTCCGGAAGATCGAGGACCTTGCCGACAAATACGCCGCGATGAGCGACGCCGAACTGCAAGCCGTCACCCCGGCGCTGAAAGCGCGGTTGGCGGCGGGCGAAACGTTGGACGATATCCTGCCCGACGCGTTTGCCGCCGTGCGCGAAGCGGCGGAGCGCGTGCTCGGCAAGCGTCCGTTCCACGTTCAGCTCGAGGGCGGTATCCTGCTCCATCAGGGACGGATCGCCGAGATGAAGACCGGCGAGGGTAAGACCCTGGTCGAAACGATGCCCGCCTACCTGAACGCCCTGACCGGCGAGGGCGTGCACATCGTGACGGTCAACGACTACCTTGCCCGCCGCGACAGCGAGGAAATGGGGCGGGTCTACGCCTTTCTCGGTCTGTCGACCGGATTGGTGGTCCACGGGCAGTCCGAAGAGGAGAAACACGCCGCCTACAACGCCGACATCACCTACGGGACCAACAACGAGTTCGGCTTCGACTATCTGCGCGACAATATGGTCATCTACAAGGAGCGGATGGTCCAGAGGGGTCACGCCTTTGCCATCGTGGACGAGGTGGACTCGATCCTGATCGACGAGGCGCGCACGCCGCTGATCATTTCGGGCGAGGGCGAGCAGTCGACCGACCTCTACCAGAGCGCCGAGAAGTTCGCCCGCACCCTTTCCTGCTTTACCATCAAGGAGACCGACGACAAGGTCGACTACGACGACGTAAAAGAGGACTACATCGTCGACGAGAAAGCGAAGAGCGCGGTCCTGACCCGCGCCGGTATCGCGAAAGCCGAGCGTTTCTTCAAGGTCGAGAACCTCTCGGATCCCGAGAACTCTACCCTCTGCCACCATATCAACCAGGCGATCCGCGCGCACGGCATCATGAAGCGCGACGTCGACTATATGCTCCACGAGGGCGAGGTCATCATCGTCGACGCCTTTACCGGGCGGCTGATGCCCGGGCGGCGGTACAACAACGGTCTGCACCAGGCGATCGAGGCGAAAGAGAACGTCAATATCCAGAAGGAGAGCAAGACGCTCGCCACCATCACGTTCCAGAACTATTTCCGCATGTACAAGAAACTCTCGGGCATGACGGGTACCGCCCTGACTGAGCAGGAGGAGTTCCGCGAGATCTACGCCCTCGACGTGGTCGAGGTGCCGACCAATATGCCGATGATCCGCGTGGACCATCACGACAGCGTGTATCGGACCATCAAGGGCAAGTATCACGCCATCGTCGAGCAGATCAAGGCGTGCCACGAAAAGGGGCAGCCGATCCTGGTCGGTACGGTCTCGATCGAGAAGTCCGAGGAACTCTCGCACATTTTGAATATGAACGGGATCAAGCACGTCGTGCTGAACGCCCGGCACCACGCCCGCGAGGCGGAGATCGTCGCGCAGGCGGGCAAAGAGGGAGCGGTCACGATCTCGACCAATATGGCGGGGCGCGGTACCGATATCCAGCTTGGCGGCAACGCCGAATTTATGGCGAAGAGCGAGATGCGGCGGCTGGGCTACGACGACGAACAGATCGCCGACGCCGTCAGTTTCAGCGTGACCGACGACGCCGAGCGGCTGGAAGCGCGGCGCATTTTCCGCGAACTTGAAAACAAGTACAAAGAGGAGATCCGCCCCGAAGCCGAGCGGGTCAGGGCCGCCGGGGGTCTGTTCATCCTCGGCACCGAGCGGCACGAGAGCCGCCGGATCGACAACCAGCTCCGCGGACGAAGCGGACGGCAGGGCGACCCCGGAGAGTCGCGCTTCTTCCTCTCGCTCGAGGACGACCTGATGCGCCTGTTCGGCACCGACCGGGTCGCGGGGCTGGTCGCCCGGCTGGGGCTGGACGAGTACACGCCGATCAACTCGGGGCTGCTCTCCGGGTCGATCGAGAACGCGCAGAAGCGCATCGAGGCGCAGAACTTTGCCCGCCGGAAGAGCGTGCTGGAATACGACGACGTGATGAACCAGCAGCGCAAACTGATCTACGATCAGCGGCGCGAGGTGCTGGACGGCAAGGACCTGCACGAAACGATGGAGAACATGATCCGCTCGTCGATCGAGGGGAACGTCGCCAAGTACACGGTGGGCGAGGATCCCGCGGCGTGGGATCTTCCCGGTCTGAACTCCGAGTATCTCGGTTTCCTGCTCCCGCCCGACGCGCTCCGCTTCAAGGACGGGCAGATCCCCTCGCGCGAGGAGTTGACCGAGGACCTGACCGACCGGGCGATGAAGATCTACGCCTCGAAAGAAACGCTGTTCGGCGCGGAACTGCTCCGCGAGGTCGAGCGCGTCATCCTGCTCCGCAACGTCGACACGCGCTGGATGGAGCACATCGACGCGATGGACGACCTGAAAGACACCGTCGGGCTGAACAGCTACGCGCAGAGAAGCCCGATCAGCGAATACCGGATCGCGGGCGCGGAACTGTTCGACGATATGATCGAGGATATCCGTGTCAACACCGTCCGGATGCTGCTTGCCGCGGTCCCGACCGAGGCGGCGACCAAGCGCGTGCAGGTCGCCAACCCGCTCGTTGCCGGGTTTGCCGGACAGGGTGGGAAGACCGCCGTCCGGCGGCCGGGCGAGACCGTCCGGCGAACCGACAAAAAGGTGGGTCCGAACGACAAGTGCCCCTGCGGAAGCGGGCTGAAATACAAGAACTGCTGCGGACTTCGCGGCGGCGGATCGAACGGGTGAGAAGATGGGTTTCGGCATCCTGCTTTTCGGATACGCTCTGTATCTGAATACGATCATCCCGATCTACACCATCCCGGTCGCGGGGATCGTGATGGCGTTCGGGCTTCGCAAACTGAAGATCTGGAACAGCGGGTTCCGGGGAGCGGCGAACGTGAATTTCGCCGT
Organism: uncultured Clostridia bacterium; assembly: GCA_946404035.1. Taxonomy (GTDB): domain Bacteria; phylum Bacillota; class Clostridia; order Oscillospirales; family CAG-272; genus UBA1740. Next base: position 11,632 of record CAMJCC010000022.1, read on the forward strand.
GATCGTCTGCGGACTTTCCGTCATCGGGCTCCGGGTCGCGATCCTTTCAGGCGCGTCGGTATCCGACACGTTGACCTCCGCGGCGTCGGCGGTGCTCTTCCTTACCGTTACGCTCTTCCACTTCTTTCTCGGCTCGGGGATGGTCTCGCTTGCCCGGGAGGTGGGGCTTTCCCGCCTGCGGTCTCAGGCGTTCTTTTTCCGGACGGTGTCCTGCATCTTTTGGTTCCTTTACGCCTTTTTCAATCTCGACCTCGGGGAAAAACTCGACGCTTTTCTCGTGCGGCTCGTCGTCCCGATGGTGGTCGTCGGGTTCGTCGTGGGGCTCGTCGGATTTGCCGTTCTCTTCTCCTGCTATACCGATATCGGGATGCCGGATGAGAAATACGCCCCGGTAAAGCCCGGATTTTTCGCCCGTTTGAAGCAAAAGAACGAGGAGGAAAAGAAGAACGATGACTGACGTTTCCGCCCGTACTTTCTACTGCAGGCAGACCAAACTTCCGATCAAGCGGATGCTTGTCGGGATGTTCCTTTTGTTCTCCCCGTCGATCAACCTCTTCGACCTGCTCCCCGATTTCATCGGCTGCGCCCTGATCCTCTCGGCGCTGTTCGACGCGTCGGAGGTGCTTCCCTACTTCGGGGAATTCCGCGACAAATTGAAGACCTATTTCTGGGTCTCGCTCTCGCGCTTTCCCGCCCTCTTCGCCATGATGTCGATCTACGCGGGCGACAGTTCGCAGCGGTCGATCATCACGGTCTTCGCCATCGGGTACGCCATCGTCGACCTGCTCTGCCTGCTCCCCGCGATGAGCTATTTCTGGGAGGCGTTCTTCTATTTCGGCGAACGCTACGACTGCCCGGAGGCGATCGCCCCCGTCGGACGCGTCAAGCCCGAAACGCTGCAGCGGCTGACCATGCTGTTCTTCATCGCGCGCGAGGCGGGCTCCTGCCTGCCGGAATTCGCCCTGATCCCGGTGACGCCCGGGGACCTGTCGTCCTCGTCGGTCTCGTTCTGGCTGACGCTCTATCCGAAACTCGCCGTCGGGGCGGCGTTCATCGTCTTCGTTTTCGGGATCTACCTGTTCACGCTCTTCTGCCGGTATTTCAGCCGTCTGTCGCGCGCGGGCAACGCCGACCGGCTGATCTCGGAACGCTACGAGGAGGACCGCGAACGGGTCAACGCGCTTCACACCGTCGAGGGCTTACGCATCTTCTTCCTCGTGCTCGCGGTCTCGGTCGCGCTCGGCATCGACGTGATCTTTGACCGGATCAACGTCCTGCCCGACCTGTTCTCCGCAGTCCTTCTGATCGTCGCCCTGCTGTTCCTCCGCCGTCGGTTCGACCACGTTTTCGTCGGGCGGTGCGCCGCGTTCACCGGCGTCTACGCCGTGGCGTCGACGGTCACGACGGTCCTGACCTCCCTGTTCTACGACAAGTACAAACTCGAGGATCTGGCGCAAGGGGTCCCGGGAGCCAAACGGCTCTACCTGATCCTTTCGATCTCGGGCGGAGCGGAGGCGGCGTTCTCGATCGCGTCATCCGTACTTCTGTTCTTCGTGCTCGCGCGGCTGATCCCGCTCTCGGTCGGTTCCTTTGGCGGCAGTATTCGGCGGCAGACAGACGAGATCTCCCGGGCGCTCCGGCGTGAGAACGGATGGTTCCTCGTCGTATCGGTCCTGACCGCCGCGGCGAGTTTCGCGACCATCCTGCTGACCCGGCAGACGCAGACGGTGCAGGTGCTCCTTGACCCCGAAAAAGATGACATGACCCGGACGGTGGTGATCTCGCGGCTCGGTTGGGTCTGGGTGATCCCGCTGATCCTCTCGCTGATCCGGCTGGTGATCATGCTTCATTTCGTGGGACGGATGAGAGATGAAGCGAGGGAGAAATATATCGGGATATAATGATATCCGGGACGCCGCGAATGCGGCGTCCCGGATGATACGACCGCCCGTGCCGAGGCACGGGCGGTATTTTTATTCGTCGGGCGAGGGCGCCCACGCCGCGGCGGATATGCGGTGCAGGCGGTTGAGCGTCGCCGCGACGGTGCGGTTATCCGGCATATAGCGGTCGAGGGCGGCGTGAAAGTCGCGCCCGTGATCTGGATAGCGCAGATGGAGCAGTTCGTGGAGCAGTACGTAGGAGAGGCAAGCGGGCGGGTATTCGGCGAGGGTGAGCGAAAGGTGGATCGTCCCGGTCTTGTGGTAGCAGGTCCCCCACCGCCGCGCCATTTTGCGGACGGTGAGTTTTGCCGGGGAAAGCCCGGTCATATGACTGAGAACGGGAAGCAGTTTTTCCGCCTCGGTCTGCACCTGCGCCCGGTAGAACGCGTTGAGCGCCGCCGCGCGTTTTTCGGGGGAGGCGTCCCGCGCCGACAAGATCATCTCGTTCTGGCGGAGCGTGACCCCGGGAGCGCCGATCTCGGGAACGAGGCGCAACCGCCAACCCCAGAGCATGGCGTATTCCCCCTCGCAGTAGCGGCGCTCGCGTCCGGGGTCTCTTGGGAACGTCGCGGTCTTGTTTTGCAGCCACGCGCGCTTTCCCGCTGCGATGCGTTCCAGTTCGCTTATCGGCGTCGTGAGCGGCGCCGTCACGCGGATCTCCCCGAACGGAGGGAGAACGGCAAGCGTCACGCGGCGCACCCGCCGCCGGATCAGACGCACGGGGAGCCCGGCGAGCATCACGCGCTCGCCCGCGTTTTTGTCGGTCGGTCGGTCAGCCATTTCACGCCCCCCTGTCAAAAGACTGCGCCGCCGTTCCCGTGTATCGGGTACGGCGGCGTCGGTAAAGATCGAATTCAGACGGTCTGCGGCTCCGCCTCTGCTTCCGCGATGGACGTTTCCTCCTCGCGGACCTCTCCCCCGTTCAGTTCCAGATGCAGGTAGGAGAGCGCCTCGCGCAATACCGAAAGGAACGCCTCGTTCACCTCGAGCGAGACCGAAACGCACTCGCCGTCGTCGAGGATGAAGTAGAGCGTCTGCCAGGTCGCGGGCGCCATACTGACAAGGAAGCTCATCCTGGTGTCGACGCGCAATTCACGCGGACCGTCCTCCCCGCGCCTAAACTCGCGGATCTCCGACAAGTCGGAGAAAGAGCGCTGGCAGACCGTGGTGGTCTGGTTCCCGCGGCGCTGGTTGACGATCAGGGTCGGGATCCCGTTCATCAGCGTGACGGTGTAGGTATAGTGCAAAAAGAAGAAGCGGGAATAGAGCCAGATGTCGGCGATGGCGAACAGGAAAAAGGCGATCTGTCCGAAGATCGGTCTTCCCCACTCGAAGACGCAGAAGAGCACCGACACGATAAGTCCCAGGGTCAGGATCGAGAGCCACCAGACGGGGCGGTTATTCTGCCGTTTCGGCGTATAGGAAAAAGTGCGCATAATCCATCCTCAATTCATTCTTACGTTGCGTCCCCGCCCGAAAAGTCGAGCACGGGGATCGAGGCGTAGGGTTCGGCGGCGTCGGGGTCGGACGAAAGGTAAACGTCGGCGCGGATCCAGGCGACGCCGTCCAACTTCACTTCGTCGAAACAGTATTTCACGGCGCGATACCAGAGGTAACTGCGCCCGATTTGGTCGGTTTTTTCATAGGAATTGCCAAGGTTGTCGAGCAGGCGGACGGTAAAGGGCGCGTCGTCGGGTTTTTCCCCGAAGTCCGTTCCCGTCGTTTCCGCCAGGCGGGTCATGGTGTACTTGCTCAGCCGCAGGGTGAACTGCACCGCCCCCGAACCGCGCTCGATATAGAGGTTGTCTGCGATGAAACTGGCGCGGACGTTGTTGTCGTAGGGGACGCTGATCTTCACCGTTTCGGCCGAGAGTTGTTCGGTCTCGGCGTATGCGGTAAGCGCAGGGGTCATACGGAACTTGCGCAATTCGCGCGGGTAGTATTCGGCGACGATCAGGCGAAACGCCAGAAAGCCGCAGAACAGCACCAGGGCGACCGTGAACAGGATCCGGAGCAGACGGAGAACGGGACGCCCGCCGCGGGGCCGGTCGTCGTCGTCGATGTCGTTGTAGTCGCCGTACTGTTCGTAATCCGCCATAGCATCCTCCCGCACAATCGGGTATATTATACTATATCTATGGCATTTTGTCAAGGGCAATCACAAAATATGCCGTCCGGCGGGGTCGGGAACGGTTGGAAACGGCGGCAAAAAAAGGGACGGGGAGCGCCGGCTGCGCTCCCCGCTTTCTTCGGTTTTATTCGTCCGAAGCGTCGAAGTCGATCTCCTCTTCCTCGGCGTCCTTTTCGGGTCCGGTCTTCTGTTCGGGTCCCGCCGGCGCCGGGTCGGGCTTGCTTTCGGCTTCCCCGTTCTCGCCGACGACGGAAAACTCCTCCTCGACCTCCATATTCTTGTTCTCGTCGATGCCGAGGATCTTGTTGACTTTCCGTTTCGCGCGGCGCCAGAAGATGACGATGGCGGTGCCGACGACGGCGACCACACCGGCAAGCGCCTGGAACAGGAAGGTCGTGGTCGTGGGATCGAGGTACGCCGAGGCGGAGAGGGTGAAGAACCCGGTCAGCCCGGTAAACAGGATCAGGGCGGCTGTCAGTTTGCGTTTCATATCGGTCTCCTCGTTTCTTGTCGGTCTACTGCTTTTTCGTTTTTTCGCGCCGCTCCGACAGCGTGCGGATGATATAGTCGGCGGCGACCTCCCCGCATCTGCCGGGGTTGAAGACGTTTTGGTCGCGGACGGCGGCGATCTTCTCTTTCCAATCGTCGGCGTGCGAGAGCATCGAGCGGACGGTCTCCCCCGCCTTTTCTTTCACGGCGTCCTTTTCCAGCGAAACGCCGATCTTGTCGCGGAGCGCGATCTCAAGCGGCGTGACGCCGATCTTTTCCCACTCGGGGTTCAGACACTTGATCTTGGTGTTGATGAACAGGCAGGGGCGCTCGGTGGTGTAGGAATACTCGACCGAGATGCCCGACCAGTCGGTGATGAGCAGGTCGGAGCCCCAGATCGAGGCGTTGGAGGTGAAATCGGTCTCGAAGACCAGCTCGTCGGGGTCGGTCCCGGCGTACCGCTCGATCAGTTGGTCGAGGCGGGCGCGGTAGCGTTTGACGTATTCGGGATGGGGGCGGACCGTGACGCGGTACCCCTGCCCGAGCAGTTCTCCGAGCAGGTCGTCGATCACGCTGTCGAGCAGGTTGTCCTCCTGCCACGACGGGGCGATCAGGATCCGGGGCTTGTCCCCCCGCTCGGTCGGTTTGAAGCTCTTGCGCAGATCGTCGAGCAGAACGTAGCCGCAGGGGATCAGTTTCTTTTCGGGGAGCCCGTAGACGCGCTCGGTCGCGCGGATCTCCTCGGTCTGCTGCGGTCCGACGCAGAAGATCGTGTCGAAGTGATCCATCGCGCCTTTCCGGAAGCCCATGTGGACGCTCATCATATCGTGCGGGGTGTAGATATACTCGACGTCCTTTTTTACGTAGGAGCGTTTCAGTTGGTAGTTGTCGAGGTCAGGGGTGGTCATCACGACGACCTCGGCGTCCATTTTCATCATCGTGACGACCAGTTTGCGCTGTCCGATGTAGTAGGGGACCAACCGGGGCTCGGTTTTCGCCCGCTCGAAGATCGCGTCGTCGGGGTCGTTCGTGATATAGTGGATCTTGACGTTGGTGCGGCGAAGCAGACTGTCGACGATATCGGCGTAATACTTCCAGAACCCGCTCTTTTCGGAGTAGATGACCAGGTGCTTGTTGGCGACGCGGAAAAAGCGCTTGTAGTCCTGCTTTTCGCGCCCGCGGTTGGGATCCTTGCCTTTCGGCTTCCCCGCCCCGGCAAGCGCCTTGAGTTCGGAGAGCGCCGCCTGGCTTTTCCGCAGTTCGTCGTAATCGACCTGCTTTTTCGGGTCGATCGCGATATTGAGAAGATACATCTGCGCGATCGCCGCCAAATTCGAGAGCGTCCAGTAGTAGGCGATGCCGGCGGGCACGCCGAAACCGAGATAGAGCGACAGGGCGACCGAGAACGCCATCACGCCGTACTTGTTCCAGTTGCTCTGCTCGGCTTGCAGGACCTGGCTCTTGTTCTGCGTGTAGCAGAGCAGCCAGGACGAGGAGGCAGCGAGCGCCGGGAACAGCAGGGTGATCCCCAGTTTCCTGATGGGGAGCAGGGCGAGCGAGAGCCCGAAGAGCGACATTTCAAGCGAGGAGACCGATGCCAAGACCGACGCGTCGACCGACGCGAACTCGGCGGCGTATTCCCCGCCCTTGATGAGGTCGACCGCCGTCAGTTGGATGGCGTTGTCGCTGACCGACATCCCCGAGATCTCCGAGGCGATCGCCTGGATCTCTGTGATCGCGGCGGGATCGATCCCCAGCACGAAGCGGAGCGGGTTGTAGATGACCTGCACGATCCCGAGCAGAAGCACGAACTGGATGAGGATGGGGATCAAGCCGATCCAGACGTTGTAACGGTACTTTTTATAGATCTTCGCGTGCTCCTCGGCAATGTACTCGGCGTCCCCGAAATGGTGGACGTTCAGCCAGTTGACCTCGGGCTGCATCTTCACGAGTTTGATGCTGTTCTTCTGCACCCAGACCGAAAGCGGGAGCAGGATGATCTTGGAGATCAGAACGAAGAGCAGGATCGCCAGGGCGTAGTTCCCGGTCAGCCGGTAGCAGGGTCGGATCACCAGACCCAAAACCGACGCGATCCACGATAAGACTTTGGTCATATACTCCTCCGGCGGTCGGGGACGTTCCCTTTTCGCCTGCAACAGATAATGACGGTCCGTCGCCCGTTTTGTAACGGGCGCGTACCAATGGTATATTATATCTCTTTCTCTCCTTTCTGTCAATCCCCAAAGAGAGGGGGGCGACCCGTGAGGGGGTCAAATCTTCGGTTTTTGCTTGACAAACGCGAAAAGAAATGATAAAGTGGAAATAGACGGCGCGCGCCGAAACGATGAAAAAGGACGGAACGACCCCATGCCCGTATCGAACAACCGGAAACGGATGAAGACCCAACAGACCTATAAAAACCCCCCGGCAAAGAAAAAGAAAAGCCCGACCCCGTGGATCGTCCTCGCCGTCGCGGTCCTGCTCGTCGCGGGACTGATCGTGCTGCTCGTCGCCAAGCCCTGGGAAAAAAAGGCGGAGAGCAAGGACTACTACGCCGATATCGTCGTGGAGGACTACGGGACGATCACGGTGTTCCTTGACGGTCACGCCGCGCCGATCACGGTCGAGAACTTCGTTTCGCTCGCGCGGTCGGGATACTACGACGGCTCGACCTTTCACCGCATCATCGCCGGCTTTATGGCGCAGGGCGGCGCGGGCGACGGGAGCGCCGCGAAGATCAAGGGCGAATTCAAATCAAACGGCGTGAACAACACGTTGAAACACGAGCGCGGCGCGATCTCGATGGCGCGCGCAAACGACCCGAACAGCGCGAACTCGCAGTTCTTTATCTGCCAGACCACCGAAGGGAGCAAGCATCTGGACGGCGACTACGCCGTATTCGGTCACGTGACCGAGGGGATGGACGTCGTGGACGCGATCTGCAATAACGCGCAACCGATCGACAACAACGGCGCCATTCCCGCAAGCGAACAACCGGTGATCGTCACCGTGACGATCCGGGAACCCTGACCTCTTCCCCGTTTGCCAAAATAACGAAAACCGACGGGAGGTACGAGATGGAAAACAAAACGCAGGGGAGCGCCAAGATCCTGTCCGAGTTGATCCGGGACGCCAAACGGATCGTCTTTCTCGGCGGGGCGGGCGTTTCGACCGAGAGCGGCATCCCCGATTTCAGGGGGAGCGGCGGGCTCTACACCGAACAGGCGAGCATCCCGCCCGAGGTGATCCTCTCGCACACCTTCTTCCTCAACCGGACCGAGGAGTTCTACCGCTTTTACCGGGAGAAAATGCTTTTTCCCGACGCGAGACCGAACGAAGCGCACAAGGCGCTGGCGCAGCTTGAAAAGATGGGCAAACTGACCGCCGTTCTGACCCAGAATATCGACGGTCTGCACCAGGCGGCGGGGTCAAAACGCGTGATCGAACTGCACGGCTCGGTGCTTCGCAACCATTGCGTCGACTGCGGGCGGGCGTACCCCCTCCCGTTCATCCTGAAAAGCGAGGGCGTGCCGCTCTGCCCCTCGTGCGGCGGGATCGTCAAGCCCGACGTGGTGCTCTACGAGGAACCGCTCAACGACCGGGACCTCGTCGACGCGGAACGCGCGATCACGGGGGCGGACCTTCTGATCGTCGGGGGGACTTCCTTGACCGTCAATCCGGCGGCGGGACTGGTGCTCTGGTTCCAAGGCGGCAAGTTCGTCATCATCAACCGCGACCCCACCCCCTACGACGGGATGGCGGATTACATCTTCCGCGAACCGATCGGAAAACTGCTCGGAGAAGCGGTATCGGCGCTCTGACGAGCGAATGAAGTCGCTTCGCTAATGAAGACGCCCTCTGCGAGGGCTAATGAAGACGGCGCAGAGCGCCTAATGAAGTCGTCCTCTGCGAGGACTAATGAAGACGCTGCGCTAATGAAGGAATGACAACGGTTGTTCTTTCTTAGCGGGCGTCTTTTTCATTAGGCGGTGAAACCGCCGACTTCATTAGGGCAAAGCCCGTCTTCATTAG
>CAMJCC010000023.1 GCA_946404035.1 uncultured Clostridia bacterium
CTTTCACCGGGACCGTGGTGCTGGCGCCCGATTGCCTGGCTCAACTGCTCGGCTGCGCGATCGAGAGCTTCGCCTCCGGCGCTCCCTTGCTCGACGGGACCAGCATCTGGCGCGACAAACTCGGCAAGACCGTCGCGGCGGAAAACTTTACGCTCTCGCTCGCCCCGCACGATCCCTCGGTCGTCCTGCCTCAGCAGTTGACGTCGGACGGGTATCTGACCGAGGACTTCGACCTGATCAAAAACGGCGTGCTCGAGAGTTTCGTCGCAGGGATCTACGTCGCGAACAAGGTCGGATGCCCCCGCTCGAAGAACACCGCGGCAGAGTGGCTCGTGATGCCGGCAGGCGAAAAGACGCTCGAGGAACTGATTTCCGGGGTCGAAGACGGGCTGTTCGTCTACCGCTTTTCGGGCGGTCAGCCGGCAAACAACGGCGACTTCTCGGGTGTGGCGAAAAACAGTTTCCGCATCAAAAACGGCAAGATCACCGACGCTGTCAGCGAGACCATGATGACGGGCAACCTCTCCGATATGCTTTTCCACTTCGTCGGCGCGTCGAGCGAACGGGTGAAGAACGGATGCTCGGTTTTGCCCTTCGCCGCGTTCTCCGGGATCACGATCTCGGGCAAATAAGCAAATAAAAAGAAAAGGAAACAAGCGAAATGCTCCAATTCCACGTTTACCCCGGCGGGAAACGCCGGATCGTCACGTTCAGTTACGACGACGGGAGCGGGAACGACCCGCGCCTCGTCGCCCTGTTCAACAAATACGGCGTCAAGGGGACCTTTCACCTGAATACAAAGGTCTTTGACAAGATGGAGAGCGATGAGGAGAAACAGGCGTTCGTCGACCGCTACATCGGGCACGAGGTCGCCATCCACACCGTCTACCACGGCTGGCCGACCCGGATGCCGGCGTCCTCGCTCCTGAACGAGGTGATGAACGACCGCCGCGACCTCGAAAAGTACGCCGGCTATCCCGTCGTGGGGATGTCCTATCCCTCCGGGGATTACGACGACCGGGTGATCTCCGCCCTCTCGGCGTGCGGCGTCGTCTACTCCCGCACGACCAAAGCGACGATGAACTTCGGCTTCCCCGACGATTGGCTCGCCTGGCACCCGACCTGCCACCACCGCGACGCCGACAAGCCGATCGATGACTTCCTCTCCCGGCTCAATTCGGAATGGACCCGCCCGCTGCTCTACATCTGGGGGCATTCGCACGAATTCAAGACCGAGGAGGACTGGGCGAAGATGGAGGAAACGGTCGCGAAGGTCGCCGGGTTGGAACAGGTCTGGTACGCGACCAATATCGAGATCTACGACTATATCGAAGCGACGCGGCGCGTCCGCGTGTCCGCCGACGAAAAGGTGCTCTATAATCCGTCGTCGGTCGACGTGTGGGTCGAACGCGACAAGAAAGAGGTCTTCGTCATCCCGGCGGGCAAGACCGTCGCGCTCCCGTAAAGGAAAAGGAATGGAATACGCTCCCTTCAAACTGAAAAGCGACTATACCCCGACGGGCGACCAACCCGAGGCGATCGAGCGACTGGTCCGGGGGATCGAACGGGGGGAACGGATGCAGACCCTGCTCGGCGTGACCGGGTCGGGCAAGACCTTCACGATGGCGAACGTCATCGCGCGCTGCAACCGTCCCACCCTGATCCTCGAACCCAACAAGACGCTGGCGGCGCAGGTCTGCTCCGAGATGCGCGAGTTCTTTCCCGACAACGCGGTGGGGTATTTCGTTTCCTATTACGATTATTATCAGCCCGAGGCGTACATCCCGGGCAAGGATATGTATATCGAGAAGGATGCGCTGATCAACGACGATATCGACAAACTTCGTCACAGCGCGACCTCCTCGCTTTTCGAGCGCCGCGACGTCATCATCGTGTCCAGCGTTTCCTGCATCTATTCGCTCGGCGACCCCGAGGAGTACGAGGGTCTTTTGGTTTCGGTGCGCGAGGGGCAGAAACTCCGGCGCGAGGACCTGCTTTCCCGGCTCGTCGCGATCAACTACGAGCGCAACGATATCAACTTCGTCAGAAGCAAGTTCCGGGTGCGGGGCGACGTGGTCGAGATCTTTCCCGCCTCGTCGGGCGACCGCGCGGTGCGGGTCGAGTTCTTTGACGACGTGGTCGACCGCATCAGCGAGATCAACGTGCTGACGGGAGAGCTCATCCGCGGGCTGGAATACGCCGCGATCTTCCCCGCCAGCCACTACGCCGTATCGGGCGACCGCCGCGAAAAGGCGCTCGGCGAGATCGAAGCCGAGATGGTCGAGCGGGTCGAATACTTCAAGAGCCGGAACAAACTGCTGGAAGCCCAGCGGATCGAGGAGCGGACCAAATACGACCTGGAAATGCTCCGCGAGGTGGGCTTCTGCTCCGGGATCGAGAACTATTCCCGCGTCCTTTCGGGCAGGGAGCCCGGCTCGATGCCCTATACCCTGCTCGACTACTTCCCGCGCGATTTCCTGTTCTTCGTCGACGAGTCGCACGTCACCATCCCGCAGGTGCGCGGGATGAGCGGCGGGGACACGGCGAGAAAGAAGAACCTGGTGGACTACGGTTTCCGGCTCCCGTCCGCCTACGACAACCGTCCCCTGAAGTTCCCCGAATTTGAAAGCAAGATCGGGCAGACGGTGTTCGTCAGCGCGACGCCCGCCGAATACGAGCGCGAACACTCGACGGCGGTGGTCGAGCAGATCATCCGCCCGACGGGGCTGATCGATCCCGAGATCTTCGTCCGTCCCATCGAGGGACAGGTCGACGACCTGATCGGCGAGATCAAGCGCACGGTCGGCGAGGGGGGTAAGGTGCTGGTCACGACCCTGACGACCAAAATGGCGGAGGACCTGACCGACTACTTTTCGACCCACGGCATCCGCGTCCGCTATATCCACCACAACGTCGAGACCATCGAGCGGATGGAGATCATCCGGGACCTCCGGCTGGGGGTGTTCGACGTTCTGGTCGGGATCAACCTGCTCCGCGAGGGGCTGGACATCCCGGAGGTGTCGCTGGTCGCCATCCTCGACGCCGACAAGGAGGGCTTGCTCCGTTCCGAGACCTCGCTGATCCAGACCATCGGGCGCGCGGCGCGCAACGTCAACGGACGCGTCGTGATGTACGCCGACACCATCACCCGCTCGATGCGGGCTGCGATCGACGAGACCAACCGGCGGCGCAAGATCCAGAGCGAGTATAACGAGGCGCACGGCATCACCCCGCAGTCGGTGCAAAAGAAAGTGCGCGAGGTCATCGAGATCGCCCGCAAGGAGGCGGAGAACTCCCCGCTCACAAAACTGCCCGGCGCAAAGAAGAAGATGACCGCAAAGGAAAAGGACAAGCTGATCGCGTCCCTGACGTCGGAGATGAAAGACGCGGCGGCGCATCTCGATTTCGAGACCGCGGCGTACCTGCGCGACCGTATCCGCGCGCTGCGCGAAACCAAATAAACCGCAGAACAAACCGCCATAATTCTGGCGCGGGCGAAACCGCCGCCCGCACGTCACGCAAAAAGAAAGGGCTTCTATGGCATTCTTACAGTTACAGGGGATCGGTAAGATCTACGTATCCGAGGGGAACGTCGCGGTGGGTATCCGGGGCGTGGACCTCTCGTTTGAGCGCGGCGAGTTCGTCGCGATCACGGGACGGAGCGGCTCGGGTAAATCGACGCTGCTGAACGTCATCAGCGGGATGGATACCTACGAGGAGGGCGAACTTCTGATCGAGGGGCAGCCCACCTCCCACTACCGCCAGGCGGACTGGGAGATCTACCGCGAAAAGTACGTTTCGTTCGTCTTTCAGGACTACAACATCATCGACAGTTACACGGTGCTTGAAAACGTGGAACTCGCCCTGCTCAACATTCCCGACCCGCGGGAACGGCGGCGGCGGGCGATCGAACTGATCGAGCGGGTGGGACTGAAAGCCCACCTCCACCACAAGGGAAGCAAACTCTCGGGCGGGCAGAAACAGCGGACGGTCATCGCCCGCGCGCTCGCCAAGGACAGCCCCATCATCCTCGCCGACGAGCCGACCGGGAACCTGGACGCCGAGACCTCGCGCGAGATCATCGCCCTGCTCCGGGAGGTGTCGCGCGACAAACTGCTGATCGTCGTGACCCACAACTTCGAGCAGGTGGAGGAGTATGCGACGAGGCACGTCCGCATCTTCGACGGCGCGGTCGAGGCGGACCAGATCGTCGCCGAGCCGGAGCCGGTCGCGGAGGAGGAACTTCCCTCCCCCGTCCCCGAAACCAAGCGGAAAGCCGTCCGGAGCGACCGGTTCGGAAACGGCGTCCTGCTCGGGGCGACCATCTTCAAGGCGACGCCGAAGCTGTCGGCGTTCCTCTGCTTCCTGCTTCTCGTGGGGACCATCGCCGTTTCGCTCGTCACGTCTCTGACCGGGAGCGCGTGGGACCTCTTCGACCCGCATCTGATGTTCCGGCATATCCCGGGGCGGGCGGTCGTGGTCACGCGCACCGGCGACCCCGTGACGGGGGCCGAGATGAACGCCCTTGCCGCGGAGTTCGGCGCAAACAAAGCCGTCCGCTACGACTATCTCTACGACCAGTCCTATAATTTCTGGGACTGGGACTACGATCTCGATTTCGATTACGTGATCTCGGAGAACGGGACCCGGACGCCCAAGATCGGGCGCGCTCCCGAAACCGTCACCGAGGCGCACCTTTATCTCCCGATCTCCGCCGCCCCCTTGTTCGGGAAAAAGGAGATCAAAGATACGACCTTTACGGTGCAGCTCGCATCTTGGGATTACACCTTTTCGGTCGATCTGACCGTCACCGGCGTCACCTACTTCTACAACAATACGAAGAAAGCCGAGGTCCTTCTCTCCGACGAGGGGTTCCGGTTCCTGTCGGCGTGCGCTTTGCTGTCCTCGCAGTCTCTTTCGGTCAGATACGAGTTGGTCGACGGAACGGGCGAGGTCCTGTTCACGCCGACCTGGTCGCGTGATCTTATCGTCACCGTTGATCCCGATCTGCCGAGCGGAACGATGATCCTGCCCTCCCCGATCGTCAACACCGCGCACCAGATCCGCGCCGGTGCGGCAGACCCCGCGACCGTCACCGAACGCTTCACGGCGATCGGGACAAAGTACGGGTCGGGGAGTTCGGTCAACTGGGCGTATCCGCTGGACGGCTACCGCGCCGTCGCGGGCGACGGGGATCGGGACGGAAAACTGATCGTTTCGCCCGACCTTTTCACCACCGTGACCGAGGGGGTCGAGGACGGTCTGTATAAGCAGGTGTCGCTGTTCTTTGCGTCCGACGCGGCGGCAAAAAGCGCGATCGAGGGGATCAACGGCAAGGGGTATCTCGCCGTTCTGTCGAGCACCACCTACTCGCCCGACCCCTCCGAGATCATCGTCAGCACCGTCCTGTTCGTCCTCTCCGCCGCGTTCTGGTTGTTCGCCCTGCTCTTCTTCGCGTTCTTCGTTTCGCTCTGCTGCGGGCGGTCGATCGACGCGTTCCGGGGCGATATGTCGATCATGCGAAGTATGGGGATCCCGGTGCGCGTGATCCGGATCGGGATGTACGTCCGGATGCTCCTGTCGCTTATCCCGGCGTACCTGCTCTCCGGCGTCGCCGTGTTCTTCATCTTCCGGACGCCGGCGCTCAACCGTCTGTTCCGTTTCCCCGATCCGTGGCAATTCGTTCTGATCACGGTCGGGATCGTCGCGCTCGCCCTGCTCTCGACCCGGCGGCAGATCCGCCGTCTGTTCAAAACGAGCGTCAAAACTGCCCTGAGAGGAGGTGACGCCGCGTGATCGCCATTCGTCATCTGGATAAAACTTTCAATCGCGGGAAACAGAACGCGATCCACGTCATCAACGACGTTACGCTCGACCTCCCCGCGTCGGGGATGGTCGCCATCTTCGGACGGAGCGGCTGCGGTAAGACCACGCTGCTGAACGTCATCGGCGGTCTTGACCGCGTGCAGGGCGGTTCGGTCGAGATCGACGGCGAGAGGATGACCCGTTCCTCCGACGGGCTCCGTAACCGCTCGATCGGCTATATCTTCCAGAACTACTGCCTCAACCGCGAAGAGACCTGCCGCGAGAACGTGGCGGACGCCCTGCGCCTGCTCGGCGTGACCGACCGCGAGTTTTTGGACCGGCAGGTCGACGCCGCGCTCCGCGCGGTCGGGATGGAACGCTTTGCCTCGCGGCTGCCCGATACGCTGTCGGGCGGTCAGCAGCAGCGCATCGCCATCGCCCGCGCCATCGTCAAAAATCCCCCGGTGATCCTCGCCGACGAGCCGACCGGGAACCTGGACGAGCAGAACACCCTGCACGTGATGCGGCTGCTCAAAGCCATCTCGCAGAACCGTCTGGTCCTCTTGGTCACGCACGAGGAGAACCTGGTCACGGCGTTCTCCGACCGCGTGATCGAGCTCTCGGACGGCAGGGTGGTCTCCGACACCGAAAATACCCCGACCGAGGGCTATACCTCCCGCGACAAGAACGCCGTGTACCTCGGCGAACTGCCGAAGACCTCCCTGCTCGACGGCGGGGACGGCGTGACGCTGGACTACTACGGCGACGCGCCCGCGCCCGGCGTCAAACTCCGGCTGGTCAAGACCGGGGACGGGCGGGTCTATTTAAAGATCGACGCGGGGAAAGTGAACGTCCTCGACGAAACCAGCGAAGTCAAGCTGGTCAACGGCGCCGCGCCCAAGGCGGGCGACGACGCGAACGGCGAAACCGGCGCCTCCCCTGCTCTCGCGGAAATCAAACCCGTCAAGGCGCGCCGCGCCGGGCGCCTGTTCGGCTTCGGTTCGGCGTGGAAGAGCGGCGTCAGAGCCAACCTCGGACAGAAAAAACGGGGACGGAAAGTGCTGCGCAACGCGCTGATCCTCTTTGCCGCGGTCGTGGTCTTTATGACCGCGTCGCTCGGCGTATTCGTCCGCAACCTTGCCGACGTGGACGCGACCTATCATCACCATCTGATCTACGCCTACGCGGGCGACGAGATCTCCGCCGCCGCCCTTGCCGGGATCGGCGAGGAGGCGGGCGTCGTCTACCGCCAGTTCACGCTGTCCGACCCCTCAAGCGAACGGACCTTCTCGTTCTCGATCGGAAACTTCGAGACTTTCTCTGGCGGGGAGGGAGGAAGTTCAATGCTCGCGTCGAGTGCGACCGCGTTCCTGCGCGCGGCGTGCGAGGGGCGTCGGCTGCTTGCCGGGAAGAACACGGGACTTGCCGACGACGACGCGCTGATCACGGAGGGAATGGCGAAAGCCCTGCTCAAAGAGGCGACGGTCGACTACCTCCGCACCTACGACGACCTGATCGGCGTCTGGTCGAACAGCGGCGGCTTCCGCGTCGCCGGGGTCGTCGAGGGGGACGACCGCGAGGTCTTCCTCTCCGTCGAGCGGATCGCGTACTGGTCCTACGGATCCGGGCTGAAGATCTACGTGCCCTCTTCGTTCGGGACGGTCGATCCGCCCGCCGACGGGAAAGCCACGGTCATCCTTCCCGAAACCTACACAGACGGCGAATACCCGAAAACGGGCGACGTCGTGCAGGTCAACGGCAAGTCTTTTGAGGTCGACCGGGTGATCCGCGATTATGACAGCCAGTCCTTTGACGAGTGGTGCGTCGAGCGGGGATACGAACTGCCCGAACTGACCTACGAGCCGACCTTTGCCGTCGCGGAACAGTATATGGAAAAATACGCCGAGTATCTGACCGAGAAGATCGGTTTCTTCGGGGAACCGGATATGATCCCCGTAAAACTCTGGTACAGAGGGCTGATCCCCGAGGCGCTCTACTGGGTTACCGACGAACTTGCCCCGACGCTCTACCCCGCGTCGCATCTGCTTTCCTACCGCTCTCTCTGGCGCGAGGCGCACCCGGGCGAGGGATCGCCCGACGAAGAGACCGTCCGCCTGTGGGCGCAGGATATGGGCGACAACGATCTGTCCGCCCTGCATAAAGCCAGACGCGTGGAATGGGAAGAGGAATACTGTGACCTCCTGTGGTCCGGTACGTCCAAAGACCCCAACGTTTCGATGAACGGGTATCTTCTGAACGAACGCGAGGCGGAGGCGGCTTTCCTCCGCGTCGGGAAAACGACGGCGCTCTATAACGGCGAGGCGTACTACCGCGCGTCCTTCCCGGCGGGCGTTTCGGTCGGGGACGAGGCGATCCCGAACGGCGCGTACCTGATGCTGCGGACGACCGATCCCGAAAAGACCGCCGCGAAGATCGAAGAGGCGCTCGGGGATCATTACCGGGATCTGCTGCGCGAGGACGGCGACTACGTCACCGAATGGAACGCGCCGCTCTACACGCCCGCCGATTTCCGGCAGGAGGCAATGGAGACCAAGAAAGCCGATATCGTTTCCAACGCGATCGAGCTTGGCGTCTTCCTTGCCGTGATGTCGCTCTGTATGTACCTGATGATGCGGGCGTCGATGATGGGACGCATCCGCGAGATCGGTATCTACCGCGCCATCGGCGTGTCGAGGGGCAACCTGGTCTTCCGCTTCTTCGTCGAGGCGCTCGCCGTCACGACCCTGACCGTTTTCGTCGGGTATCTCTTCTCGACGGTCGTGATCTCGGCGTGGCTGGTCAAAGTGCCGTTGATCGGAAACTACTTCTACTACCCCGCGTGGATGGCGCTGGCGGTCCTCGGTCTGCTCTACGGGATCGGCGCGGTCTGCGGGACGCTGCCGGTCATGCGGTTGCTGCGGAAAACTCCCAGCGAAATACTTTCCAAATACGACATTTGAGCATCCACGCGCGAAGCGCATATCGCGCCGTGAAGCGGTATATCGCGTTTGCGGAGCAAACATCTCGCGCGCGAAGCGCATATCGCGCCGACGCCGCAGGCGGCGGCATATCGCTTCTCCCCGCCTCCCCTACGGGGGCAGTGATGAGTTTGGAGTTATGAGTTGTGCGGCGGAGTGATCCGCCGCACAACGTTATGTTTTTTCCGGGGAAACTTTTCCCCGGAAAAAGTTATCAGCCGCGCGCACCGGAAACGGTGCGCGCGGCGTTGTATTATACGAACTCTTCTATGTGAGTTTTGACGTATTCGGTAATTTTGTCGCGGATGCGGGGCGCGGCGGCGTCGAGGAAAGCGTGGAACGGAGCGACGTCGCCCTCGTAGGCGCCGAAGTGGTAGAGCAGCTGCCGTCCGTCGTCGTCAAGCCCCAGCGTGTTCAGGGCGAGCCCCGCGGCGTCGATCATCTCCTTGTTTTTGAGCAGGCGGTCGACGTCGGGATCCTCCGCCTCCCGGAACTGGAGCAGATAGAACGGTAAGAAAAGCGGGTTCAATACCGGCGGCATCGCGGCGAGCAGCCGGCGGCTTCTGAAATAGTAGGCGAAGCACCCGGCGAGCCGATCCTCGATCCGCTCCCAGGTCAGCTCCTCCACCGGGATCTCGCTTTTGGTCTCGCGGTCGTAGAGGAAGAGGTTGCGCCGCACGGGGTTCAACGCCGCGGCGAAAACGATCCACGACAAGCCGGAAGCGACGGCAAGCAGGGGTCCCGAAACGAACAGCACTATCTTCAGCGACAGGTTTTCGGCGTCGAACGCGTTGCCGAGACAGAGCACCGCCCCGACGGCGGTCCCGGCGGCAAACAGGAAGATGAGGGCGCGGGCAAGCAGCGCGCCCGCGTCCTTTTTCTTCTCTTCGTTTTGCGTATCGGAGGTCTTCTCTTTCATTCTTTTTCCTCGGGTCCGTCGTCCTCAAATTCGATGGCGGTATCGGTCATCGACTTGATCTTGGCAAGCGATACGATGCGCATTCCCTGCTCGCGCAGCATTTTGCCGCCGGGCTGAAAGCTCTTTTCGATCACGATGCCCGCGCCGACCAGCGTCGCGCCCGACGCCAGCGTGATCTCGCGCAGTCCCATCAGGGCGTTGCCGAGGGCGAGGAAATCGTCGATGATGAGCACCCGGTCGGACGGGGAGAGATAGTCCTTGGATACCACGATGTCGCAGGTCGTGCCGTGCGTAAAGGAGTCGACCTTTGCGGTGTAGACGTCGGGGGACAGGTTGCTGGTCCGGCTCTTCTTGGCGAAGACGACCGGAACGCCGAAATGCTCGGCGGTAAGGCACGCGATCCCGATCCCCGACGCCTCGATGGTCAGGATCTTGGTGACCCCGTCGTTTTGAAAGCGGCGGTAGAACTCGCGACCCAGTTCCGAAACGAAAGGAACGTCGATCCGGTGGTTGATGAACCCGTCCACTTTCAGTACGTTTCCCGGTTTGATCTTTCCGTCCCGGCGGATCCGGTCTTCCAGCAATTTCATCTCGTTCTTCCCTCCCGGCTCTCGCCGCGGTCAAAGGTTATTTTTTGTTGATGGTGCGGGTGGTGGTCCTGGTGTAGAGGTAGCGGTCGGTCTTTTCGGTCAGGTCGAGATCGGTGAACTGATCGAGCGGATAGATCGGGGAGCGGTTCTTCCGATGGTACGAGAGCACCACCCCGACGATCGCGCCGACGGCGCAGACCAGCCCGACAAGGATCCCGATGAGCACGACGGTGCCCCATTCGATCGTACCGGCGGCGGCAAACAGAAGAAAACTCATATCAGATCCCTCCTCCCGCCATGACCAGCGCCGTGATCAGCCCGCCGAGGAAGCCCGCGACGGCGAAAACGATGCCGCCGAGGACGGCGAGTTTGCCCGCCGAGACCGGGAGTTTGCCCCAGATCTTGCCGGTGTGACCGTTCATGGCGTATTGGAACATTTTTTGCTTGACCGGGTAGGAGAAGACCCACACCGGCATCAGGGAGTATTCCCAATGGCTGTTCTTCACCCGCACGCCGCAGGCGCGGGGGCTGACCGTGGTGTAGCCCGAAATGGTCCGGCGGAGAATGGTGGAGGCGTAGTTGTTCATCCGCTCCTTGACCTCTCCGTAGAGCTGTTCGCGGTCGATGTCGCGCTTTTTGGCGTAGAAGCCGGTGAGGTACGGCATACTGAAATCGGTCAGCGCCTCCGACGGGAACGGGAGGATGCCCTCGAGCATCTTCTTGTCCTCGGTCGAGAGCGCGGAGGTGGTCAGGTCCTCGAAATGGATGTCGCCGCGCCGGTGGATATCATAGTAGCGCGTTTCGGTCACCTCGACGTTGCCGCGGGTATAGCGGCGGACGTCGGTCGCCTCGGCCTCGAGGTGGCAGTCGGTGTCGGCGTCGGTCACCCAGAACGGATAGTAGACGCCCTCCATCTTTTCAAGGCATCCGCGGCGGAAAAGCCCGCGCGGGATGAACCACTTTTTCTTTGCGAAAGAAAGGAACCGGTCCTCCGCCTTGTCGCGGCTGATCTTGAACGGGATCAGTTTGTGGGGCTTCATCTGCCCCGACACCTTTCCGTGCAGAAGGATGGGCGCGTGGCAATAGGGGCAGAACGAGGCGGCGGTGTTCGCGTCCGCCACGATCTCGGCGCCGCAGTTGTCGCAGACGTACTCCTGCAGCCGGTCGCTGTAATCGCGCCCCTCTTCCTCCTCGCGCTTCGCCGCTTCGGCGGCTCCGGAGGCGAGAAGATCCGCCTCCGAAAACTCCGACATACAGAACTCACAGGCAAAGCACTGTTTATCCGGGTCGAACTGCAGGGTCGCCCCGCAGTTCGGGCATTGGTAAGTAGTGACGGCGGTCGCCATACGCGTTACCCGAAATTACGGACGTTTCGTGCCGCAGTCGGCGCAGAACTTGCCGGTGTTCTCTTTCCCGCATTCGGGGCAGACCCACTTGCCGTCGTCGGCTTTGGGAGCCGGAGCGCCGCACTCGGAGCAGAACTTGCCGGTGTTGACGGCGCCGCAGGCGCAGGTCCAGGTCCCCTTGGGGGCGGGTTTCGGAGCGCCGCACTCGGCGCAGAATTTGCCGGTGTTGACAGCGCCGCAGGCGCAGGTCCAACTGTTCGCCGCGGCGGCTTTCTCGGCTGCCGCTTTGTCCTCCGCCGCTTTCTTTTCGGCGGCGGCGCGCTCCTGCTGCTGACGGATCAGTTCCTGGTTGTTCGCGCTCATATTGCCGAACATGGCGCCGCCGGCGTTCATACCGACGCCCATACCCATGAACGCCATGCTTGCGCCGTTCGAGTTGTTGCCCGCCGCTTCAAAGCCGCGCGCCATCGCGCCCTGCATGTAGCCCTCGCGCACGGTGGGGTCGCCGAGCATAGCGCCCTGGTTGCGCATATTGATGAGTTTCTTGCTCTCCTCATCGTAGGAGATCGACGCGATACCGACCGCCTGGATCTCCATACCGCGCATCTTGTTCCAATCCTCGTCGAGGATGTTCTGCATGTAGCGCGACAGATCGCGTCCCTTGGAAACGACCTGCGACACGCGGACGCCGTCGGCAGACATCTGGTTGATCGCCGCCTGCAGCGCCTCGAGGAACTCGGAGAGGTACTGATCGTTGATCTGCTTGATATCGACGTGATCGGCGTTCTTCGCGATCGCCTCGGCGTAGAACTTCAAGGGGTCGACGATCTTGATGGAATAGGTGCCGTGGGCGCGCAGGAAAAGCTCTGCGTTGTAGAAGTTATCGAAATAGTTGACCGGGTTCGGCGTGCCGAACTTGATCCCCTTGATCTCCTGCAGGTTGATGTAGAGGACCTTTTGCTTCTGGCTGGGAACGCCGCTGAACTTCACGCGGCTGAACGCCTCGGAAAGAGAGGCGCCGAACTGCCCGTTGAAGAGCGAGGGGGTCGAACTGTTCGAGACCTTGTAGTACCCCTCCTCGGCGGTGTAGTCCACGACCTTTCCGCCGTCGAGCAGCATCATGAACTGATTGGGATAGACGTGGATGATCGACCCGTTGGAAACCAGGTCTTCCGTCCCTTTCTTATTGCCGAAACGGCGGTCGTTCTTGCGGACTGTGACGCCTTTCGCGCAAACGGTGGTGTCGCTCATGTTGTCCGCTTCCAAAACCTCGAGCCACTGGTCGGCAAGGTTGCCCGAAACGGCGCTGGCGATCGCTTTGATAATTCCCATAGTTCGATTTCCTTTCCTGTTCGGTTTTTTACCGCGCTGCCCGCGGGCGGCGCGGCGCTTGGTTTTTCCCATTTATCATTATATAACAAACCGAATAAAAAATCAAGACGTTTTCACCCGCATCTTCCCTTTTCGCGTTTTTCTGCCACGCCTCCCCGCTTCCCGGTCCCGCTTGTTAGCACTCTGCGCCGTTGAGTGCTAACATTTACAATTTGTTCATCATTTTGTCAAAAGACGTTCACGGCTCGGAGATATACTATCGTCAGATGGTCAAAGAAAGTCTAACCGCCGTTCGGGCGGTGCGGAATGGAGTGATTTGGAATGGTAAACGCCGAAAAATTCACGCAAAAAAGCATTGAGGCGCTGCGCGAGGCGCAGAACCTGACCCTGCAGAACGGCAATCAGCAGATGGAGCAGATCCACCTGATGCGGGCGCTGATCGCGGAGGACGACGGGCTGATCCCCGGGTTGCTCAAAGCGGCGGGGGTGGAGGTCAATCTGCTTGCCGGGGCGCTGGATATCGCGCTCGGGCGGCTGCCGAAGGTCAAGGGGAGCGGGGAGGACCGTATCTACGTGTCGCGCGACGTCGACGCCGCGCTGGCAGAGGCGGAAGAGGTCGCCGGGAAGATGCGGGACGAATATATCTCGGTCGAGCATATCCTGCTCGCCCTGATCGACAAAGCGGACGGAACGCTCTCCCCCATCTTCAAAAAGAACGGGATCACCCGCGACGCGATCCTCCCCGCCTTAAAACAGGTGCGCGGGAACCGCCAGGTGACGAGCGACAATCCCGAGGCGACCTACGACGTATTGAAAAAGTACGGCACCGACCTGACGGCGCAGGCGAAACAGCAGAAGCTGGACCCCGTGATCGGGCGTGACGACGAGATCCGGAACGTGGTGCGGATCCTCTCGCGCAAGACCAAGAACAACCCCTGCCTGATCGGTGAACCCGGCGTCGGCAAGACCGCGATCGCCGAGGGACTGGCGATCCGGATCGCGCGGGGCGACGTGCCCGAGAACCTGCGCGACCGGGTGCTGTTTTCGCTCGATATGGGCGCGCTCATCGCCGGGGCGAAGTTCCGGGGCGAGTTTGAGGAGCGGCTGAAAGCCGTTTTGAACGAGGTCAAGGCGTCGGAGGGCAAGATCATCCTGTTCATCGACGAGCTGCATACCATCGTCGGCGCGGGCAAGACCGACGGCGCAATGGACGCCGGGAACCTGCTGAAACCGATGCTGGCGCGGGGAGAGTTGCACTGCATCGGCGCGACCACCCTTGACGAGTACCGCAAATATATCGAAAAGGACAGCGCGCTGGAGCGTCGGTTCCAGCCGGTCATGGTCGACGAACCGTCGGTCGAGGACACCGTGTCCATTTTGCGGGGTCTGAAAGAACGCTACGAGGTCTACCACGGCGTGAAGATCCACGACCAGGCGCTGATCGCCGCGGCGACCCTCTCCAACCGATACATCACCGACCGGTTTTTGCCCGACAAGGCGATCGACCTGGTGGACGAGGCGTGCGCGCTCATCAAGACCGAGATGAACTCGATGCCGACCGAGATGGACGAGATCGCGCGCCGGATCATGCAGCTTGAGATCGAGGAGACCGCTCTCAAAAAGGAGACCGACAAACTCTCGCAGGAGCGTCTTGAAAAACTGCGGGCGGAACTTGCCGACAAGCGCGACGAGATGAACGCCATGCAGGCGAAATGGAAGAACGAAAAGGACGCCATCGGGCGCGTGCAGAAGATCCGTGAGCAGATCGAACAGACCAACGCCGAGATCGAGGGCGCCGAGGCGCGCTACGACCTGGACCGCGCCGCGGAGTTGAAATACGGGAAACTGCCCGGACTGCAAAAGGAACTGGAAGAGGCGGAAAAGTCCGAAGCGGAGGCGGGCGAAAAGGGGACCTCCCTGCTCCGCCGCGCCGTCACCGAGGAGGAGATCGCGCGGATCGTCGCGCGCTGGACCGGCATCCCGGTCGCCCGGCTGATGGAGGGCGAGCGCGAGAAGCTGCTGCACCTTGACGACGTTCTACACCGCCGCGTGATCGGACAGGACGAGGCGGTCTCGCGGGTCGCGGACGCGATCCTGCGTTCTCGCGCGGGCATCCAGGACCCCGACCGTCCGCTGGGATCGTTTTTGTTCCTCGGTCCGACCGGCGTCGGCAAGACCGAACTTGCCAAGGCGTTAGCCGAGGCGCTCTTCGACGACGAGAAGAACCTGATCCGCATCGATATGACCGAATATATGGAAAAGTTCTCGGTCTCGCGCCTGATCGGCGCGCCTCCGGGATACGTCGGCTACGACGAGGGCGGGCAACTGACCGAGGCGGTGCGCCGTCATCCCTACTCGGTCGTCTTGTTCGACGAGGTGGAAAAGGCGCACCCCGACGTGTTCAACATCCTTCTGCAAGTGCTGGACGACGGGCGGATCACCGACAGCCAGGGGCGGACGGTGGACTTCAAGAACACCATCCTGATCCTGACGAGCAACCTCGGCTCCGACCTGATCCTGGACGGCATCACCCCGTCGGGCGAGATCTCGGACGAGGCACGCGAGGGGGTCGACCGGCTGCTGAAAACGTCGTTCAGACCCGAGTTCCTGAACCGTCTGGACGAGATCGTTTTCTACCGTCCGCTGACCCGCGAGAACATCGTCAAGATCGCGGACCTGCTGCTGAACGGATTGAAAGCGCGGCTTGCGGAAAAGGAACTGACGCTGGAACTTTCCGACGCGGCGAAGGATCTGATCGCCGACGCGGGCTACGACCCGGTCTACGGCGCGCGCCCGATGAAGCGGTATCTGCAATCGAAACTGGAAACGCTGATCGCACGCAAGATCCTCGCGGACGATCCCGCGCCCGGCACCACGCTCACGGTGGACGCCGAGGGCGGAGAACTCACCGTCCGGTAACGAAAAACCCAGACCGCCGCCTGCCGCAAACGGCAGGCGGCGGTTTTTCGCCTTTTTTCGTTTTTCATATTGCATTCCGGCGGGAAAAGAGGTATAATGGAATTCAAAAATCAAATCGGGGGAGCAAAACCGCCCCCGAGCCCGACCTTTTGAAAGGACGATCGGATACATGAAACGAACGCTCTGTCTTCTTCTGACCCTGTGCGCGGTCCTGCTTCTGCTTCCCTCCTGCGGGGAAAACGGCGCCGAACCGACCGAAGCCGTGACGACCGTCGGCAGCACAACGGTCTACAACAACATCTACTTCATCATCGGGGACAACATGATCCGCGTCCCCACGCGCGAAAACGAGGTCCCGGTTCCGCCGGAGGGGTACGACGCCCCGATCCTCACGGTCGATAAGATCGCCACCTTTATCGGGTGGGATCAGCCCCTGGTCGCGCCGACCGCCGAAAATATGGCGGGCGTCAAGCAAAAGGTCTACAAAGCAAAGTATTCCTACGAAACGCGGACCTACTCGGTCAAGTTCCGCGTCGGGGAGACCGAATACCCGCTCACAGTCGAAGCAAATCAGACCCCGGAGTGTCCCGTGACGCCCGCAGCGCCGGACGGGATGATCTTCGTCGGTTGGGATAAGGAGGTCGTCGCCGTGAAAGCAGACGCCGTTTACAACGCAACCTTTATGAGTTCGGATTGCCCCTCGACCTTTACGGTCGCGTCCTGGAACATCGGGCACTTTGCGATGGGCAACGCAAGTGATACCAGGATCGTCGACGCCGATTACGAAACCAAGTCGGAACAGTACCGCGAGTACCTGTCCGACCTTGACGCCGATATCATCTGTCTGAACGAGTACAGCCGGCAGTTTACCCCGAGCCACGCCGCCGAGGAAGCCCTCTTTGCCGAAAGGCCCCCGATCTATTTCGCGGGTGAACAGCGGCACTTCAGCTGCAACGCGGTCTACTCGGGTCTGCCGCTCCGGAATATCACGGTCCACGACTACGAATGCAACAAGGACGCCGTTCTGCTCTACTCGCAGTCCAACAAGGCGTACTACTACTATTACGTCACGGCGGAACTCGTCATCGGGACCGAAACGGTGCATTTCGTCTTCACGCATCTGGCGTTTGACGAGGACCGCACGCCCGACACGGTCTGCATGGCGCAGATCGCCGAATTGATCGAACTTTACAAGGACGTCGATCACGTCGTGATGATGGGCGACTGGAACGCCTACCACAAGGAACTCTTCGATCCGTTTGCCGACGCGGGCTACACGCTCGGCAACTACGGTGAGATCCTGACCTGCAACGGCTCGCGTACCGGCGGGCTGGAATGGGCGGTCGACGATATTATCGTCAAAGGGCTTTCGATGACCGACTTCCGCGCCGTCAACACGGGGCTGTCCGACCATATCGCGGTCGTGGCGACCCTGACGCTGACCAACCCGTAAACTTGTTTCTGAAAAACCGTTTCAGAAGTGATGCGCCGCGCGCACCGAGACCGGTGCGCGCGGCGTTTTGCTATGCCGGGGGTTTTACAGGCAATAGATCTTTTTGAACTTGGTTTCGAGATAGTCGAGGTAGTAGTTCACGTTGAGCGGCTCGCCCGTGATGCGTCGGATCCACTCGTCGGGGTCAGAAAGCGACGCGATGGAGAAGACCCGCTCGGTCAGCCACGCGCCGACCTTGCCGAGGTCGCCCGCCGCGACGGCGGCGTCCACGTCGAACTCGCGCTTCATCGTGCAAAGGATCTGCGCGCCGTAGGCGCTTCCGAGCGCGTAGGACGGGAAATACCCGTAGGACCCCGTCCAATGCACGTCCTGGAGGCATCCCTCGGCATCGTTCGGCACATCGACCCCGAGATACTCCTTGTACTTTTGGTTCCACGCGGCGGGGATCTTTCCCACCGGGAGTTCGCCGTTGACGAACGCCTTTTCCAGTTCGTAGCGGATCATCACGTGGATCGGGTAGGTCAACTCGTCCGCGTTGCACCGGTTCAGCCCCGGCTTCGACGCGTTGACGGCAAGATAAAGTTCGCTTTCCGATACGTCGGCAAAGGTCTTGCCGCCGATCTTTTGGAAGATCGGGTAGAGGTAGTGGATGAACGCCTCGCTCCGCCCGATATAGTTCTCGAAGAAGCGCGACACGCACTCGTGCATCGCGCAGGTCATATTGTCCGCGACGTGGTCGGCGTAGTACTCCTCCGGCTCGTTCTGCATGAACAGGGCGTGCCCGCCCTCGTGCAGGGTCGTGAAGATATTGGAAACGAAGTTGTTTTCGTAGTAGTGGGTCGTGACCCGGACGTCGTGCGGTCCGTAGTGGTCGGTAAAGGGATGCTCGGTCGTCGAGAGCACCAGCGCCGAACGGCGCAGTCCCTCGAGGTCGAGGATCGCGCGGGAGAACTGCTCCTGCTTCGGGATCGGGACCGAGCGGGTCAGAAAGTCGGTCCTGACCGGTCTTCCCTCTTCGACGATCCGCTTCACCAGCGGCAGGATCCGTGCTTTCAGGGCGCCGAAAAAGGCGTCGAGCTGCGGGATGCTCCCGCCCGGCTCAAAGTCGTTCAAGAGAGCGTCGTAGGGCGTGGGAAACTGTTTGTCGCGGAGCAGGACCCGCTTTCTCGTCAGGTCGACGATCGAAGCAAACGCGCCCGAAAAGAGCGAGAAATCCGACGCCCGCTTTGCCGACAGCCACGCGGTGTAGGCGCGCGACGCCGCCCGGTCGAACCGGTAGTCGAGCGAGGCGGACACGTTCTTCTCGTTCTCGTAGTGCCGCCAGAGCATCTCGACCGCCCGTTTCTGCCGGTCGGTCAGCCCCTCTCCGTCGTTTTTCAGGGCGGTGAGCGCGGCGACGTAGCGTTTGGAATGGGTCAAAGCGAAGATGCGGCGACCGAGGATCGCCATATCCTCCCCCGCCTGCTCCATCCCCTCCTCGGGCGCGGTGCATTCGAGGTCGAAATTGAGTTTCCCGACCGAGCGGGCGTACGCCTCCGCCTCGTCGAGGATGCGGCACAGGGTCTTCCAGTTCTGTTGTGCTTTCACGGTTTTTTCCTCCTTTGACGAAAAAGGGGCGGGTGGGAGCCCGCCCCCGTTTTTTATGGGGTGTTTATTCGAGTTCAAAAGCGCCGGTGTAGAGCCGGTAGTAGGTGCCCTTTGCCGCGATGAGTTCGGCGTGGTTGCCGCGCTCGATGATGCGGCCGTGGTCAAGGACCATAATGACGTCGGAGTTCATGACCGTCGAGAGCCGGTGCGCGATGACGAAGACGGTGCGCCCCTCCATCAGTTTATCCATCCCGCGCTGGACGATCGCCTCGGTACGGGTATCGATGGAACTGGTCGCCTCGTCCAGGATCATGACCGGCGGATCGGCGATCGCGGCGCGCGCGATCGAGAGCAGCTGGCGCTGTCCCTGCGAGAGGTTGGCGCCGTTTGCCGTCAGCATCGTGGAGTACCCGTCGGGCAGTCGCGTGATGAAATCGTCCGCGCCCGCGAGTTTCGCCGCCTCGACGCACTCCTCGTCGGTGGCGTCCAGCCGTCCGTAACGGATGTTGTCCATGACCGTCCCGGTGAAGAGGTTGGTTTCCTGCAAAACGATGCCGAGCGAGCGGCGGAGATCGGATTTTCTGATCTTATTGACGTTGATCCCGTCGTAGCGGATCTTGCCGTC
>CAMJCC010000024.1 GCA_946404035.1 uncultured Clostridia bacterium
AAGCCGGTCTTGCCGAGGGGTGGCTCAACTCCTACGACTTCGAGGAGCCGACCGACACCCCGTGGTATATCTCGTTCCTCCCCTATATCATCGTCATCGTCCTCTTCATCATCTTCTACGTCGTGATGGTGAACCGCGCGGGGCAGGGGGTCAAGAACGGGTTTGCCCGTTCCCACGCCAAGGTCTCCTTTAACGAAAAGAACGCGGTGAAATTCACCGACGTCGCCGGTGCGGACGAAGAAAAGAAAGAGCTGGAAGAGGTGGTCGAGTTTCTGCGCGACCCCGGTAAGTTCATCAAACTCGGCGCGCGCATCCCGCGCGGCATCCTGCTCGTCGGCCCTCCGGGGACCGGTAAGACCCTGCTTGCCAAAGCCGTCGCAGGAGAAGCGGGCGTGCCGTTCTACTCGATCTCGGGCTCCGATTTCGTCGAGATGTACGTCGGCGTCGGCGCCTCCCGTGTGCGCGACCTGTTCGACTCTGCGCGGAAACACCCCGCCAGCATCATTTTCATCGACGAGATCGACGCCGTCGGCCGTCACCGGGGCGCTGGCCTCGGCGGCGGACACGACGAGCGCGAGCAGACCCTGAACCAGCTGCTCGTCGAGATGGACGGCTTCGGCAATCACGAGGGCGTGATCGTCATGGCGGCGACCAACCGCCCCGACATCCTCGCCCCCGCGCTGCTCCGTCCCGGACGCTTCGACCGCCAGGTCACGGTCAACTATCCCGACCTCAAAGGGCGTGAAGAGATCTTAAAAGTCCACGTCCGCAACAAACCGCTGGAAGCAAACGTCGATCTGCACAGGATCGCGCAGACCACCGTCGGCTTTACCGGCGCGGATCTCGCCAACCTGATGAACGAGGCGGCGCTCCTCGCCGCCGGACGGGGCAAGACCCTGATCGGTATGCAGGAGATCGAGCAGGCGACCCTGAAAGTGCTGGTCGGCGCCGAAAAGAAGGGCAAGATCATCACCGAGGACGACAAGAAGATGACCGCCTATCACGAGGCGGGTCACGCCATCGTCTGCCACCTGCTCCCGAGCCAGGATCCCGTCACCCGCATCTCGATCATCCCGACCAGCAAGGGCGCCGGCGGCTACACGCTGATGCCCCCGGTCAAGGACGTGGCGTACGAGTTCAAACACGAGATGGAGGACACCATCGCGGTCTCTCTCGCCGGACGCGTCGCGGAAGAGCTGATCTTCAACGATTACAGCGGCGGCGCCTCCTCCGATATCAAGCAGGCGACCCAACTCGCCCGCAAGATGGTCACGGTCTACGGTATGAGCGACGAACTCGGCACGGTCTGCCTTGCCGGGGAGCATACCGGGGACGAAGTGTTCCTCGGGCGCGATTTCAGTTCGGGCGAGAACCTGTCCGAGGAGACCGTCGCCAAGATCGACCGCGAGATCCGTCGGATCGTCGGAGAGGGCAAGGAGCACGCGAAACAGCTGCTCCAAGCCAATCTCGACAAACTGCACCGCGTCGCGGACTACCTCGTCAAGTACGAAGTGATGGACGGCGCGCAGTTCAACGCGCTGATGGACGACGGGGCGACCGAAGAGGACCTGGTCGAGATGACCAAGCAAAAGGAAGAGCAGAGCAAGCGCGAGAACTCGGTCGCCGCCGAGGAACTCGAGAAACGCGAGAGGGAAGAGGCGGAACGCATCCGGCGCGAGCAGGAACAGTTCTGGAACGACCCGCTCGACAGTTTCCGCGACAACGGGAACGACGATCGGCAATAATCGAATACGCGGCGCCGCCGGGGAAAACACCCGGCGGCGTTTTTTTGTCGCGATCCGGCGTCGGGACGGCTGTTTTCGCTTGCCGGTTGCGACATCTTTTTTCAGTTCGCCCGCATATAATGGTGACGAAAGACAGGCAGTAAGGAGGGGGTAGCCGTGCCGGTCGTTTACGCCGACGTTTTGTTTCTCATCAACTTTTCCGCCGACTATCTCGTCCTGCTCACGGTGGGAAAACTCCGCCGGATCCGGCTTCGCCGATGGCGGCTGATCGTCGGCTCGCTCTTCGGCGCGCTCTACGCCGTGCCCGCCCTGATCCTGATCCCGACCTACCCGCTCCTTTTGCTCTCGGTTTGTTTGTCCGGCGCGGCGCTCTGTCTGATCGGTCTCGGGTTTCCCGGCTGGAGGCGCTTTCTCTCCTGTCTTCTTTTGCTCTATCTGGTCTCGTTCCTCTACGGCGGGGCGATCGCGGCGCTGTTCTCACTTTGTGTCCGGCTGTTCGGGCGATTGCCCGTTCAGGGCGACGTCGGGGGCAAGGTGATCGCGTTCCTCGTCCTGTTCCTGCTCTCTTCCGCTCTGGTCTCTTTCTCCCGCCTCCTCAGTGCCGCCGGCGCGCCCCGCGAGGTCGCGTGCCGGGTCACGGTGGGGGAGAGGACG
The DNA here is from genome assembly GCA_946404035.1 of uncultured Clostridia bacterium. GTDB lineage: Bacteria > Bacillota > Clostridia > Oscillospirales > CAG-272 > UBA1740. Next base: position 2,400 of record CAMJCC010000024.1, read on the forward strand.
CGGGATCTGACCCTGATGACCGATACGGGGTGTCTGTTACGCGAGCCCATGACCGGGCGGGCGGTGATCCTCCTGTCCGCTAAGGCGGCGACGGGTCTTGTACCCTCTGCGCTGCTCACGACCGAGGAGGGGATCGAGCCGCCGCTCTCCTACGACGAGCGGAAGCGGTATTACCTGATCCCCTATCAGACCGTGTCGGGCAAACGGCTGATGCACGGGTACCGTCCCGACCGCGCCGAGATCGGGTGCGGCAGGAGGCGTCGCGAGGAGGCGGTCGTCGTCGGGGTGATCCGTGACCCCGTCGGGGTGCCTCTGGGGTGCGACGGCATCGTTTCTGCCGAGATCGCGCAATAAATATGAAAGGAGAAATCGGTCCGTATGGGTATACTTGCGGTGCTCCGGCGTTTCATTTCCCGTCTGTTTTGTTCTCGGGAGGTCTGCTACGTCAACGGTGCGGACGTTCTGCCGCCCCCGCTCTCGCCAGAGGAGGAGCAGGAGGCGATCCGCCTCTCCAAAACCGACGGGCAGATGCGCGCGCGGCTGATCGAACACAATCTGCGCCTGGTGGTCTTCATCGCCAAGAAGTTCGACGGGACGGGGATCGGGATCGAGGACCTGATCTCCATCGGCACGATGGGGCTGATGAAGGCGATCTCGACCTTTTCGCCCGAAAAGAACATCAAATTGGCGACCTACGCGTCGCGCTGCATCGAAAACGAGATCCTGATGTTTTTGCGCAAGACGGCGGGGCAGAAACGCGAGATCTCGTTCGACGAGCCCCTGAACGTCGATTGGGACGGGAACGAACTGTTGCTCTCGGACGTTCTCGGCAGCGAAGCCGACCTGGTCTGCCGTCCCATCGAGGAGCAGGAGGAGCGCACGCTGGTCCGCCGGTCTGTCGCGCGGCTCTCGGAACGTGAGCGGACCATCGTCGAACTGCGGTACGGGCTACGGGGCGGGCGCGAGATGACCCAGAAAGAGGTCGCCGACAAACTGGGCATCTCGCAGTCCTACATATCCCGGCTCGAAAAGAAGATCATGGCGGAACTCCGGGCAGAGATCGGGGACAAAATATAAAATAATGATGCTTTTTTTTGAAAAGGGGTTGCTTTTTCAGAAACGGTATGATATAATACTCCCGATTTTTATGTGAAGGAGAGGTGTCTGCAAAATGAAAAAGGGATTGCATCCGGAATATAAAGAAGTCACGATCAAATGCGCTTGCGGTGAGACCGTCAAGACCCATTCTACGAAAGGGGATATGACCGTCGATATCTGCTCGAAGTGTCATCCTTTCTTTACCGGCAAGCAAAAGTTCGTTGACGCGGGCGGTCGCGTGGATAAGTTCAAACGCCGTCTTGCGATGTCCAACACGAACAAGTAACTCGACGGGAACTGACTTTTTTCGGGGCTGTCCGACGGGCGGGACCGATCTTCCGGATCTGATGCGCGTTTTCGTATCAACGGCGGGTCGTGTTTGCAGTCGGACGCCCCGTTTTCCGTTCTTCCGACCGCAAAAGGAAAGGAGAAGAGTATGACAGAAAAGAAAACGATCCACCCCGACGCCGTCCTTGTCGGAATGGCGGAGCGGGGCGGCGATCTGCCCGCTTTGGAACGTTCGCTCGACGAACTGGCTCGTCTGCTTGACACGGCGGGAAGCCGCGTGTTCGCCCGCGTCACGCAGATCAAGGATACCCCGGAGCCCCGCACCCTGATCGGCGCGGGAAAGGTCAAGGAGATCCGCGATCTCTGCGAGAAAAACGAGATCTCGCTCGTCGTTTTCGACGGCGAACTGACCCCGGCGCAGATCCGCAATTTTGAGGACGATCTCGGCGGCAACGTCGACGTGATCGACCGCAGTATGCTGATCCTTGATATCTTCGCGCTCCACGCCGTTTCGGGCGAGGGGAAACTGCAGGTCGAGCTGGCGCAGCTCAAATACACCGCGCCCCGGCTTGTCGGGCACGGGACCGAAATGTCGCGGCTGGGCGGCGGGATCGGTACGCGCGGACCCGGCGAGAGCAAACTGGAGACCGACCGCCGCCACATGAAGGAGCGGATCTCGGCTCTGGAACGGCAACTTGACGAACTGGAAGCCAACCGCGCCGTTATGCGCGCCGCCCGCGACAGGAGCGGACACCTGAAAGTTGCCCTGGTCGGCTATACCAACGCGGGGAAGTCAACCTTGCTCAACCGCTTGACCGACGCAGGGGTGCTTGCCGAAAACAAACTGTTCGCAACGCTCGACCCGACGACCAGGCGCCTGACCCTCCCCTCGGGGGAGACCGTTCTTTTGACCGACACGGTCGGGTTCATCCGCAAACTGCCGCATCATCTGGTCAAGGCGTTCCGGTCGACCCTGGACGAGGCAAAATACGCCGATATCCTCCTGATCGTCTGCGACGCGACCGACCCCGAACTCCCGGAGCACCTGGACGTGACGCACGAAACGCTGGCGTCGCTCGGCGCCTCGGACAAGCCGACCCTGACCGTCTTAAATCACTGCGACGAATTGCCCGAATGTCCCTCGAGGGGGTTCGTTCTGGACGGCGACCGCGTGTTCATCTCGGCGCTCACCGGTGCGGGGATCGACCTGTTGCTTGAAAAACTCGACGAGGTCGCTTCTACCCTCAGGCGCTCCTGCCGCTTCCTGTTTCCCTATACCGCGTCGGGCAAACTTGACCAGCTTTACCGCACCGCCGCCGTGCAGTCGGTGGACTATCTCCCGGAGGGGATCGCGGTCTCGGCGTCGGTCGACCGTCGGACGGCGGGGGAACTTTCCGCCTATCTGACCGGGGAGGGCGACGCGTGAGACCGGGGGAGTATCTGACCCTCGCGGGGGAGGGGACCTCCCGCTACGAGGAGAAAAAATCGGTCTTTCTCGGCTTCGCCGGGAAGTTTGAAAAAGAAGAGGACGTGCTTTCCTGGCTCGCCTCGCTCAAGCGCGCCTATCCCGACGCGCGCCACCACGTCTACGCCTACCGTTTGCGCGAGAACAACGCAACACGCTATTCCGACGACAGGGAGCCGCAGGGCACGGCGGGAATGCCGACCCTCGACGTTCTGCGCGGGCGCGACCTTTCCGATTGCGCCGTCTGCGTGATCCGCTACTTCGGCGGAACGCTGCTCGGGACCGGGGGGCTGGTCCACGCGTACGGAACAGCCGCCGCCGACGCCGTGAAAAGCGCCGGGCTGGTGCGTATGACCGAGCGCCGTGCTTTCACGCTCGCGGTCTCCTACGCCGACCATCCGCGCGTTTCGTCGGTCCTTTCCGACGGGAAAGCCGCCGTGTCGGATACCTCTTACGCCGAGGGCGTGACCATTTCCGGGTCGGTCGACGCCGCCGACGCCGACGCGCTCGCAAGGGCGCTGTCCGACGCGACGGCGGGACGCGCGATCCCCGAATGGGGCGACCTCGTCTATTCGCCCGTTCCGGTCGAAGAGTAAAACCAAATCAAGCGCCGCGGACGGGTCCGCGGCGCTTTTTGCGTCCCGTTTTTGTCGCGCCGGGAATGGTATAATAAAAGAAAAATAAAAACTTGTCGCAGAAAAAAAGCAAAAAACGACTTTTCCGCGTATATTATTGTTGAATAAATGAAAGGAAGGGAGGAGAAGTACCGATGATGACGCCGGAGTTCTTTATGGACATTGAGAAAAAGACCTTTTCGCCGTACGCGCAGCTTACCTCCGCGTCGAAAGGACGGGAAAGACCCGAGGAAACGTCCCCCGTCCGGACGGCGTATCAGCGCGACCGCGACCGGATCATCCACTCCAAGTCTTTCCGCCGCCTGATGCACAAGACGCAGGTGTTTCTGTCCCCCGTCGACGAGCATTACCGCACGCGTATGACCCATACGCTCGAGGTGACGCAGATCGCGCGGATCGTCGCGCGCGCCCTGCGGCTGAACGAGGACCTGACCGAGGCGATCGCCCTGGGGCACGATCTCGGGCACACGCCGTTCGGTCACGCCGGGGAAGAGGCGCTCCGCACCTGCTACGATCCGACCTTCCACCACGCAAAACAGTCCCTGCGCGTGGTCGACCGTCTGGAAAACGACGGCGAGGGGCTGAACCTCACCTTTGAAGTGCGGGACGGCATCTTAAACCACTCGGGCAAGGCGCTTGCCGAAACGCTCGAGGGACGCATCGTCAAGTTCGCCGACCGCATCGCGTACATCAATTCCGACATCGACGACGCGATCCGCGGCGGGATCCTTTCTCTCTCCGATATCCCGTCCGATCTGCTTGAGATCCTCGGGGAGGGGTACAGCGAACGGATCAACCGGATGGTGCTCTCGCTCGTTGAGGGAAGCACCGATAAAAACGAGATCGTCATGACCGAGCCGGTGGGCGAGGCGACCGAACGCCTCCGCGCGTTTTTGACCGACCGCGTCTACATCAATTCGGCGGCAAAGGTCGAGGAACACAAGGCAAAGGACCTTTTGGTCTCGCTCTTCGGGTACTATACCGAGCGGCCCGATGAACTGCCGCCCCTCTACCGCCGGATCGCAGAGGAGGACGGGATCAAGACCAGCGTCGCCGACTTCATCTCCTGTATGACCGATCGCTACGCCGTCGATCTGTTCCGGCGGCTGTTCATCCCCGACGTGTGGCGAGGGGGTGCCGTATGATCCCGAAAGAAGTCATCGAAGAGGTCGTCGCGCGCACCGATATCGTGCAACTGATCTCAGGTTACGTCACGCTCAAGCGCGCCGGGTCGAATATGGTCGGGCTCTGTCCGTTCCACAGCGAGCGCACCCCGTCCTTTACCGTCTTTACCGGGAGCAACAGCTTTTACTGCTTCGGGTGCGGCGCGGGGGGCGACGCGATCAACTTCGTCCGCCGTACCGAAAACCTCGATTACCCCGACGCCGTCGAGTTTCTGGCGAAGCGGGTCGGGATCACGGTCATCGACACCGACGTGCACGAGACCCGCTCGCGTTTCGACAGGAAACGGATGCTGGAAATGAACCGCGAAGCGGCGCGTTTCTTTCACGAAGAACTGTTAAAGGACAACCCCGAAGCCGCGACGGCAAGGGAATACCTGCTCGGCAAACGCGCTCTCTCGAGGGCGACCGTCAATCACTTTGGTCTTGGGTACGCTCCCAACAGTTTCGACGCGCTCACCCCTCACCTCCGCGCGCTCGGCTATACCGAGGACGAGCTGGTCGCCGGGGCGCTTTCGGGACGGGCGAAAACGGGGAAGTTGTACGACTATTTCCGCGGCCGCGTGATGTTCCCGATCATCGACGTTTCGGGCAACGTGATCGCGTTCGGCGGGCGCGTGCTCGACGACAGCAAGCCGAAATACCTGAACTCGTCGGATACCCCGGTCTTCAAAAAGACGCGCAACCTGTTCGCCCTGAACTTCGCGCGCAGCGAATGCGCCGAACGGCTGATCCTCTGCGAGGGGTATATGGACGTCATCGCCCTGCACGCCGCGGGATTTCCGCAGGCGGTCGCCACCCTCGGCACCGCGATCACGCCCGACCAGGCACGGATCATGTCGCGTTATTCCAAACGGGTCGTGATCTCCTACGATATGGACGAGGCGGGCAGAAAAGCCGCCGACAAGGCGATGCGGCTGCTCGAGGAGGTCGGGGTCGAGGTCACGCTTCTGAAGATCTCGGGAGCAAAGGACCCGGACGAGTTCATCCGCAACTCGGGCGCCGACGCGTTCCGGCGGGTACTGGACGCCAGCCAGTCCAAGTTCGACTATACGCTCGACCGCGTACTGTCCAAGTACGACCTGATCGACCCGCAGGAGAAGATCAAGGCGTTAGGAGAATTGCGCGAGGCGATCGCGGGCTTTCCGTCCTCCTCCGAGCGCGAGGTCTATATCGGGGTCGTGGCGGACAAGTTCTCCATCCCGAAAAAGTCGCTCCGCGAGGATATCGACCGCTCGATCAACCGACATCGCCGCGAGTATAAAAAGAAAGAGAACGACACGCTCCGGCAGTCGATCACGGGGTATCAGGACCGGGTCAATCCCGAGTTCAGCAGAACGCCCGGGATCGCGCGCACCGAGGAAACGGTCCTGGGCTTGCTCCTCTGTGACCCGACCTACCGCGCGGCGCTCCACCGCGACCCGCCGGTTCTGACCGAGGACGATTTCTTAACCGCGTTCTCCCGCCGCGTCTTCTGCGCCGTCCGCGATAAGATCGGGGACGACGATTGGGAGATCAGCGCGCTGAACGAGGACTTTACCCCCGAGGAGATCGGGCGTATCTACGGGATGCGCAACCGCCGGATGCAACTGACCGACAACGGCGACAAGGTGTTCTCGGATTGCGTCGCCGCGCTCCGGGAGGCGGTCGCGGATCAGAAGATCAAATCGTCCGACGACCCGATGGCGGCTCTGCAACAGATTTTGAAAAACAAAAGAAAAGAAGATAAAGGGGAAGTATGATGAAAGACAACAAGATCGACGTCAAAGAACTGGTGGATCAGGAGAAAGGCGACGTATTCAATTCCGGCGTGATGCAGGCGCTCGACGATCTCGACTACGATCTCGAGCAAATGGAACGCCTCTACGGCGGGATCGACGGCAACCCCGAAATGGCGGAGCCGGCGGTACTGAACAACGACGAGACCGCGCAGGAAGCGGCGCAGGACGCCGAGATCTACGATACCCCCGAAAAGATGGAGAAGATGCTTGCGCAGGAGGGGCTTGCCATCGACGACCCCGTGCGTATGTACCTGAAAGAGATCGGTAAGATCCCGCTGCTCGATCCCGACCGCGAGACCTATCTTGCCGAGCGCATCTCGCTCGGGGATCAGGCGGCGAGGAACGAACTGGTCGAGGCGAACCTGCGGCTGGTCGTCAGCATCGCGAAACGCCACGTCGGAAAGGGGATGTACTTCCTCGACCTGATCCAGGAGGGGAACCTGGGGCTGATGAAAGCGGTCGAGAAATTCGACTACCAGAAGGGCTACAAGTTCTCGACCTACGCGACCTGGTGGATCCGGCAGGCGATCACCCGCGCCATCGCAGATCAGGCGCGTACCATCCGTATCCCGGTACATATGGTCGAGACCATCCACAAGGTCTCTCGCACCGCACGCCAGCTCCTGCAGGAGAACGGGCGTGAACCCACCACCGACGAGATCGCAAAGGAACTCGGCATGACCCCGGACAAGGTCCGCGAGATCATGAAGATCGCGCAGGATCCGGTGTCGCTCGAAACGCCGATCGGCGAGGAGGAGGACAGCCATCTCGGCGACTTCGTCGAGGATACCGACAGCCCCGCGCCCTCCGAGACCGCGTCCTACGCGCTTCTCCGCGAGCAGTTGCTCACCGTCCTGAACACGCTGACCCCGCGTGAAGCCGACGTTCTGAAACTCCGTTTCGGGCTCGCGGACGGCAGACAGCGGACGCTGGAGGAGGTCGGACGACGCTTCAACATCACGCGTGAGCGCATCCGGCAGATCGAGGCGAAAGCACTCCGGAAACTCCGTCATCCCAGCCGTTCCAAGATCCTGAAAGACTATCTGGACGTGTAAGGACTGTTTTCAGCCCGTCGGGGACGATTATTTTAAGAAAACGATTGACAATCGCCCCCTTTATGTAGTAAAATATATCTGTTGATTTCTGCCTAGAACGGAAAGGAATAGCGAAATGTTAAAGAGAGTGATCGCCGTACTTCTCCTCGGATGCATGCTTTGCCTTGCACTTGCGGGGTGCGGAAAGACCGACCTTCAGAAGTCGCAGGAGTATATGGACGAGCATCCCCTGGTCCAGAAGAAACTGTACAGCGTTTCCTTCTGCCTCGTTTCCGACGCCGCGATCGACCCGGTCGTTCTGTCGGCTATGCAGTCGGAGTTCAACCACTATACCGAAACCAACTACAGCATCCACGTCGAGTTCACGAACGTGCTCGCCGCGGATTACGCCGATTGGCTTGAAGCCAAGTTCGCCGCCGTCGAGGAGGCGTACGCCGTCCGTCTTGAAAAAGAGAAAGATATGAACGACGCTCTGGACGCGTACAAAGCCGCCCAGAAACAGAATGACACCGTCAAAACCAACGTCGCGCTCGCCGCTTATCTTGCCGCCGCCGCGACCTACTACCTCGCCTCCGCGCCCGACGCCGCCGATGCGGCAGCCGCCGCAGTCGAGGCAGCCGCCGCCGCCGCCGCCGCCGCGGAGAGAGGGGATAAAGAAGCGGTCACCAGCGCCGTCAACGCCGCTCAGTCTGCCTACTACTCGGTTTACGTCGCCGCCTACAACGCATCCCGCGGCGGAAACGGCAGTCTCGGATCCGATATCCGCGACGTTTATCCCGAGATCGCGGCGGATCAGTTCGACCTGATCTACGTCAAGGATTACGATATGCTCAGCTCGCTCGTCGATGCGGGACGCCTGCGCGACCTGTACGCCGAACTGACCGGCAAGGATTACCGCCTCATCAAGAAAGCCATGACCGAGAGCTACTTTGACAAGGCGATCCTGAACGGCAAGCTCTACGCCGTTCCGAACTGCCGTCTGCTCGAGATGGCAAAGGCGAACTACAAGTATATGCGCGTCAACGCCGCAAAGGCGATCTCGCTGAACTTCCCGACACCCGACACGCTGACCGATTACGAGAGCACCGAGATCCTGCGCGCCGGGATCACGGCGAGAGGGGAGAACCCCGACGATTACGTCCAGAAGAACCTGGTGGGCAATTACGCGTACCGTGAGACCCTTGCCGAGGACGGCGCGTGGTGGGTCTACTCGCAGGCGACCGAGCAGCGCCCGACCGTTAACCAGAGCGAACTGTTCAACAGCGCGCTCGCCGTGACCGCCTACGCTTACGTGGACAACAACGGGACCGGTTATACCGCCGACGACGATTACTGCCCGGCTGTCAAGATCCTTTACGAGATCGACACCAACGCGGCGCTCCATACCATTCTTCAGTACGGCGCGCTCAATATGACCTACACGCTGGATACCGCGACCGAGGGCAACAGGACCTCCACCGTCGTCAACGTAAAGACCGACGAGTACGTCTACGAGGTCGCGCAGAAGTACACCGGGAACCAGTTCTCGCTCTATCCCACGGCGGCGCAGTTCGCAGAGGGAAAGTTTGAGAACGAACGGCATCAGAACAACGACACGGTCATCAAGTCCGACCTCTACTCCATCAACGTAAAGGTCGAACAGCCCGACGGCGCGGAATGCACCGTCGAGTTCAACCGCACGTTCTCAAAGGACGGGCAGAGGATCACGATGACCGCCGTTCCCTCCAAGGGATACCGTTTCAAGGAATGGACGATCGGCGACTCCAACGATCAGGACGTCTACACCGACGCCGTTCTGAGCAATTTCGCCTACTGGGCCGGTTACACGGTCTGGACGGCTACTTTCGAGAAAGCACCCGAAACAACCGAATAATGAGTTGCGGGGACACGACACGGACCGCACGCAGCTCGTCACCGATGCGGGGGACGCCGGAGTGATCCGGCGTTCCCCCCTCGTATGTCCGGCGCCGTCGGCTCTTTTTCCCTCGCTTTCGGTCGCATGGTTTCGTATTAAAACGACCGCGTTCGGCAAACGATCCAAATTTGCAAGAAAAGCAATACGGAGAAAGCGGAAAACGCTTGATTTCTGCGTTATTTTATAATAGAATTAAACTGTTAAAATATTATTTTACGGAGGACACCATGATTAAATTCGGTTGGGCGGAAACGGACATCACGCCGAAGCAGAAGATCGCTTTGAAAGGCGAGTTTTTCGAGCGCGCGACGAAAGAGGTCGAAACGCCGATCACCATGACCGCGCTTGCGATCGAGGCAGACGGGGAGCAGACCATTTTCTGTTCCTGCGACATCGTGGAGGCGCCGATCTCGATGATCAACGCCGCACGCAAACTGATCAAGGACCCGACGATCGATCCGTCGAAGATCCTCGTTTCTTCGGTCCACATCCACAACTCCTACACGTTCCCGGGGGACAACCCGTATCCCTTTGAGAACGGGCGCAACTCCCTCAAAATGCTGATGGAGTACAAGCCCGACGACTGCGAGTACGTTCCCGAGGTCACGTCCAACGACTGCATGGACCCCGACGACGCGTTCGACTTCCTTGCCGCCTCGATCGCCAAGACCGTCGAGAACGCGTGGAAGAACCGCGCGCCCGGCGGATACGCCACCGGCTTCGGCCGCGCCGCCGTCGGTATGAACCGCCGCGTCTGCTATTCCGACGGGACGGCGAAGATGTGGGGCGACGCCGACTCCGCGACCTTCACCGAACTGGAGGGCGGCAACGACAACGGCATCGAGATGATGTTCGTCTACGACGATAAGAAAGAACTGACCGGCGTGGTCGCCAACATCGCCTGCCCGGCGCAGGTGATGGAGCAGAGATCGGTCATCTCCGCCGACTACTGGGGCAAGGTCAAGATCCTGCTCCGCAAGAAGTACGGCGACAAGATCTTCCTGCTTCCGCTCTGCGCGGCGGCGGGCGATCAGTGCCCGCGCGACCTGGTCCGCTGGGTCGAGCCCGAGACCCCGATCAAGGACCCGAACGTCATCCGCATCGATCCGAAACTGCGTGACGCGGATCCCTCGATGTTCGACGTTAAGGGGACCTGGAAGATCGGTCGCCGCATCATGAACGAGATCGAAGAGGCGCTCTCCGAGGTCACGACCATCAAGACCGAAGCCGTCCACCGTCACGTCGTCGAGGAGCTGAAACTCCCGCTCCGCCGCGTGACCGACACCGAATGCGCCGACGCGAAAAAAGCCATCACCGAATTCTTCAAAGGGAAGAAGAAACTCAACTACATGGACAGCGCCGCGCTGTACGTTTACGCCGGGACCATTTTGCGCCACGAGGTGCAGGAGCACTACTCGACCCTGCCGATCGAGTTCCAGGCGGTCCGCTTCGGCGATCTCGCGTTCGCTTCCAACCCGTTCGAGCTCTTCCTCGACTACGGTAACCAGATCCGCGCCAGAAGCGCAGCGCGCCAGACCTTCCTGCTTCAGCTGACCAACGGCGACCTCGGCTATCTGCCGACCGAAAAGGCCGAGAAGCACGGGCATTACAGCGCCTACGTTTCCAGCGGCTACATCGGACACGAGGGCGGCGCTCTGCTGGTTTCGGAAACGCTCGATACCATCAATCGCCTGTTCGATATTGAGTAAGGGACGAAAGGGAGGAACACACAATGGGAAAAATCGGTTTTGTCGGTTTCGGCGAAGTCAATACCCCGGTCGACGTGATCGTCCGGAAGTGCAAAGCGGCTGAGGCGGCACTGATCGAGGAGGGACTGGACCTGGTTTCGGTCTATCCCGTCGCCGACGATTATGAGGAGACCCAGGTCAAGGACGCCGTCAAGCGTCTGAAAGAGGCGTCGTTCGACGCGCTGGTCGTCTGCGTCGCCGGGTGGATCCCCACCCACGCCGTCGTGAAAGTGACCGAACAGTTCCGCCATCTGCCGATGGTGCTCTGGGGTCTTTGCGGCTGGTATGAGGGCGACCGCCTCGTCACGACCGCCGATCAGGCGGGCACGACCGGTCTTCGCGCGACCTTCGAGGGGCTCGGCTATACGTTCAAGTACGTCTACGACGTGATGGGCAAGAAGACCAAGAGCGCCGACGTCGCCTCCTATTGCCGCGCCGCCGTCGCCGCGAAAGAACTTCGCAGTGAGAAGGTCGGTATGGCGGGCTACCGCGATATGAACCTCTACGGCACGCTCTATGACGGCGTTTCTCTGAAACAGAAGACCGGCGTGGAGATCGAGACCTTTGAGATGCTCGAGATGCAGCAGAGATACGAGAAGATCACCGACGCCGAAAAGGAGAAAGTGGTCGAGGAGCGTATCAAGAAGTGGCACTTCCTGAAGCCCGCGAACCCCGACGCGATGAAGAAAGCCGCCGGCTACTATCTCGCCGTGAAGCAGATCGCCGAGGAGCGGAACTACCGTTCCATCTCGATCAAGGACGTCGACGGGATGAAGAAACTCTGCGGTTTCCCGCCCGCCCCGATCTTTATGCTCCTCTCCGAGGACGGCTACACCACGGTCCCCGAGAACGACTCGCTCGGCGCCGTGACCCAGCTCATTATGAAGAAACTGACCGGGCAGCTCGCCGGGTACCTTGAATTCTACGAGTTCTTCGATACCAGCGTGCTTGCCGGCGTGCCCGACTTCGTCGCCTGCGATATGGTGGACGGCGACACCTACACGGTGCTTCCCGCCGCCTTCGGTCTGCTCGATCAGGGCATCCTGAACGTGTCGAAGGTCAAGACCGGGACGGTCACCATGTCCCGCCTCGTCTTCAAGGACGGTAAGTACACCATGCAGATCATCCTCGGCGACGGCAAGACCCCGCCGAAGTGGGAGGAATGCGGTTGGGATCAGCCCGCGCCGCAGCTCTCGGCTCTTCGGATCGAGATCCCCGACGTGGAACGCTTTGCCGAGAACGTCGCCTGCCAGCATTACATCATCACCTACGGCGACAACCGCAAAGCCATCCGCAACCTCTGCGCGATCCTCGGGATCGACGTTCTGGAACTCTGAAAAGTGGGAAAGATGAAGACTTTTCTCGGACTTGACGTCGGCACGACCTCGCTCAAAGCCGCGATCTTCGACGAAACGGGGAAGCGGCTCGGGTTCCGGTCGGTCGACTATACGCTGGACACCGACCCCGAGACCGGCACGATCGAGTTTGACGCCGAGACCTATATCTCGATGTGTCGGCGCGTGATCGACGAGCTTTCAACCGAATGCGGCGCGCCCGACGCGCTCTCGGTCGACACGCAGGGCGAGACCATGATCCTCTGCGACAGGGAGGGGAACCCCCTCTGTCCCGCCGTCGTCTGGCTCGACAACCGCGCCGAGCGGGAGGCGGAGGAGGTCAAACGCGATTTCGGTCTGAAACGCGTGTACGAGATCACGGGGCAACCCGAGATCACGGCGGGATGGCCGGCGTGCAAACTGCTCTGGTTCAAACGCAACCGTCCCGAGATCTTCCAAAAGATCGACCGCGTGTTCCTGCTGGAAGACTGGATCCTGTACCGGCTGACAGGGAACTTCGTGACCGAACCGACGATCCAATCGTCCTCGGTCTACTTCGATATCTCAACGCGCGACTGGTGGCGCGAGATGCTCGACTACATCGGGCTGCCCGAAAGTCGTTTCCCGAAGATCCTGCCAAGTATGACCGTCTGCGGTGAGTACAAGGGGATCAAGGTCGTGACCGGCGCGCTGGATCAGATCGCCGGCACGGTCGGATGCGGCGTCGTCGACGAGAGCGAGATCAGCGAGATGACCGGGACCATCATGGCGATCTGCGCCATGACCGACGCGATCCCGCCCTACGATCCCGCGAGCATCATTCCTTGCCATCTCCACGCGATCGAGGGCAAGTATTGCCGCATCCTGTGGTCCAGTACCGCGGGAATGGCGCTCAAATGGTTCAAAAACGGGTTTGCCGAGAACTACTCGTTCAAGGAACTCGACCAACTGGCAAAGGATATTCCCGCGGGCTCGGACGGCTTGACCGTTCTGCCGTATTTCACGGGATCGACGATGCCGAAATACAACCCTGAGGCGACGGCGGTCTTTTCGGGCGTGACGCTTGCCCATAACCGCGGACATTTTGCCCGTGCGATCATGGAAGCCATCGCGTTCCTGCTCCGCGAGGACCTGACCTACATCGGCGCCGACGCCATCCGCGAGATCCGCATCACCGGGGGCGGCGCTTCCAGCCCGCTCTGGGCGCAGATCAAGGCGGACGTGACGGGGAAGACCCTTACGACCGTCAGCGAGAGCGAAACGGCGTGCCTCGGGTGCGCGGTGTTCGCCGCCGTCGGCGTGGGCGCGTTCCCGTCGGTTTCCGACGCCGCCGGGAAACTGGTACGCCCCGACAAGAGCTACGTTCCGTCGGGCGCGGACTACGAGGACGCCTATCGGCGTTTCGCCGCCCTGGACGAGAAAATGAACGTTATACCGAAAGGAACCGAGAATGTATAAGAACTACAAGATCCGCGCCCCGTATTTCGAGATCGGACCCAAGTGCTTCATGTGGGGCGAGCGGATGCTCAAACTGGCGAAAAAGATCGACGAGATCGCCGGAAAATACGACCTGGACGTGATCGTCACCCCGCAGTACACCGATATTCGCCTGCTTGCCGAGAACACCGAGAACATCCACGTCTACGCGCAGCACATGGACACGCTGCGTCCGGGACGCGGGCTCGGGTCGGTGTTGCCCGAGGCGATCAAGGCGGCGGGCGCCGTCGGCGTGATGCTGAACCACGCCGAAAAGAAACTGACCCTGGATCAGATCCGCGAGAGCATCGCGCGCGCCGACGAGGTGGGACTTGCCTCGATCGTCTGCGCCGACAGCGTGGAGGAGATCCGGCAGGTCGCCCTGATGTCCCCGAACCTGATCGTCGCGGAACCGACCGAACTGATCGGGACGGGCGTGGCGAGCGATATGGGTTACGTCCGCGACACCATCGAGGCGGTCAAGCGCATCAACCCCGATATCATGGTCCTGCAGGGCGCCGGGATCTCCGGTCCCGAGGACGTGGCGAACGTCATCCGCGCGGGCGCGCAGGCGACTGGATGCACCAGCGGCGTGATGAAGGCGAAGGATCCCGAGGCGGCGGCGGAGGAAATGCTCTGGACGCTCCGCAAGACCTGGGATGAGGTACACGGAAAATGAAAGATCGGATCGTGGACGACGCGCTCCGGGCGTTTCAAACCGAGAGCAACTCTATTCTCGAAACGGCAAAGGTGATCGACCGGGAGAGTTTCCTACGTGCGGCGGAACTGCTTGTTTCGGCGCCCCGGATCGCCTCGACCGGCTGCGGACACAGCGGGATCGCCGCGCGTCACTTCGCGCATCTGATGTGCTGCTGTGACCGTCCGGCGCGCTTCCTCTCTCCGGCAGAGGCGGTGCACGGCGGGCTCGGCTTCCTTGAAAAGGGGGACGTTCTGCTCTGGACCTCCCGCGGAGGGAAGACCGACGAGCTGTTCCCGATCGTGAAGGTCGCAAACGAAAAAGGCGTGACGGTGATCGGCGTGACCGAGAACCTGTCGTCGCCGCTCGCCGCGCAGTCCGACGTCGTCATCCCGATCAAGGTCACGCGGGAATGCGACCCCGATAACTGCCAGGGGACGACCAGTTTCGCCGTCACCTGCGCCGTTTTCGACGCGCTTCAGACAGCGGTGATCGAACTTTCCGGCTTCGGAAAGGAAAAATTCGCCGTGATCCATCCCGGCGGCGCCGTTGGCAAACGCCTGAACGGCACGAAATAAGCAGATCAAAATAGAAAGAAAACATAAAGGAGAACAAGCAAATGGAATTCATCGTTTTTCAGAAGGAACTGGAACTGCAATCGAGAGGGTGGATCCCCACTTTCCACGACGTGTCCAAGGAGATCCGCGAGATCGTCAAGGCGTCGGGCGTGAAGAACGGGACGGTCTGCGTCGCGTCGCACCACACCACCTGCTCGGTCATGGTGCAGGAATGCTCCCACGACATCGACAGTTTCGATCTTGAATACCTCCAGCACGACCTGCTCGACATCATGCGGAAACTGGTCCCCGATTTCAAGGAGGAGCATCAGTACCGTCACCCCGGTCCGCTCCATTCCCAGTTCGGCAGATACGTCAACGAGCCGGGCGACTTCACCAGCATGAACACCGACGGGCATCTGCGCTCGGTCTTCTTCGGCAGAAGCGAGACCATGACCATCAAGGACGGGGAACTCGACGGCGGTGAATTCGCGCACGTCTACTTCATCGACTGGGACCAGGTCCGGGCGCGTCACCGTCAGCTCAACGTGACCGTTATGGGCACCTCCGACGACGTGGGAGACCGCAAGTGGAACAACGGCGAGGTGATCAACACGCTTCATAAGTTCACCGACGAGGAGAAGGCGTACGATCTCCACTACGACCTGCAGCTGAAAAGATAAGAGGGAACGAAATGAAACTCATTCTTGATACCGCAAATCTTGACGATATCCGGTATTTCAACACCTACTACCCGATCTCGGGCGTGACGACCAACCCGACCATCCTCTCCCGTGAGGGCGGCGACATCGTCAAGCATCTGCATACGATCCGCGAGATCATCGGTAAGGATAAGGAACTCCATATCCAGGTGACCGAGACCGAGTACGACAAGATCATCTCCGAAGCCAAGGCGATCGTTGCGGCATTCGGCGAAAACACCTTCGTCAAGATCCCCGCGACCGACGTCGGTCTCCGCGCCACCGCCGCCCTTTCCAAAGAGGGGATCGGCGTGACCGTGACCGCCGTGTTCAGCGCGGGTCAGGCGCTGCTTGCCGCGACGGCGGGCGCCGCCTACGTCGCTCCGTATGTCAGCCGCCTTGAAAACATCTGCGAGGACGGGATCGGCGTTGTCGCCGAGATCCAGCAGGTGCTTGACTGCGGCGACTACGATACCGTCATTCTCGCCGCCAGTTTCAAGACCGCGCGCGAGGTGCTGGACGTTGCGCTCGCCGGTTCGGGCGCCGCGACGGTCTCTGCCGACGTGCTGAAAAAACTTCTCTCGCATACTTCGACCGATACCTCGATCGCCGGCTTTGAGGCCGACTGGAAAAAGGCGTTCGGCGATCGTAAACTCTCCGAGCTGCTGAAGGGTTGATCCCGTTCGGCAGCGCCGGATCAACGGATCGGCGGGACCAATGAAAAGGGCATTTATTCTCGTTATTATCGCGTGTACCATGTGGGGGACGTCGGGGATCTTCGTCCACTTCCTGTCCCCCTACGGGTTCTCGGCGCTCCAGATGACCGCCGTGAGGGGAGTGATCTCATTTCTCCTCATGGCGGGCTTTGCTTTGCTGTTTGAGCGGGATCAGTTCCGCATCCGGAACTGGCGGGAACTCTTGCTCTATATCTTTATGGGAGCCACGCTCTTCGGAACGGCGTTCTGCTATTTCCAGTCGATGCGGATGACCTCGGTCTCGACCGCCGTCGTTCTGATGTATATCTCTCCGATCTACATCCTGCTGTTCTCGGTGATCGTTTTTCGCGAGAAACTGGGACCGATCAAGGGGCTTTCGGTCG
>CAMJCC010000025.1 GCA_946404035.1 uncultured Clostridia bacterium
ATCTCCCACGCCACCGAATAGAGGATGAAGAGATAGAACAGGACGGAAAAGACCGAAACGAAGAGCAAAGGACCCGTGTCGCCCCTCTCGCGGAACGCCGTCGCGACGGCGAACGAGAGGACCATGGAAAAGATCGCGATGCCCGTCTGGATGACGAACAGGCGCACGATCTGATACGAATTTTTCTTCCAGAAACTCACGCGATCCCTCCTCTCTGTTTTTTCCCTTTCATTGTACCTTGCACCGCCGAAAAAAACAAGGTGAAAAACAATTCGTTTACATTTCGTTCACTAAAAATTTCTGTTTTGTAGTATAATAGTAGCAGATGAAAACCGAGAGGAGCGAAAGCGTTGGCAGTTCTGACTTTACACAGCCCCGAAATGGAACTCTTCCCCGCCGTGGCGCTGGATTACGCGTCGCAGAAATCGGTCATCGAGGGAAAGAGCGACAACACCGTCTGCGAGTATCTTTCGGACTTGCGGATGTTTTTCCGTTATCTGATCGCGACGGAGCGGCATATCGACCCGAACTCCGAGGAGTTTTGTGAGATCGACATCCGCGGGATCACCGTCGCGGACCTGGAAAAGGTAACGGCGGAAACCATCTACCGATTTCTCTTCTACGTCGATCAGCAGCGCGGGAACGGCACGGCGGCAAAGTCGCGCAAACTCTCGGCGCTCCGTTCCTTTTTCAAATACCTGTACGCCAAAAAGCACGCCATCAGCCACGATCCGACCTCCGACATCGACGGACCGAAAAAGCGGACCTCCCTGCCCAAGTTTCTGAACCTGGAGGAGAGCCGCCGTCTGCTCGCGGCGGTGGAGAACGACCTCGCGTCGAAAAGCCGCGTCCGCGACTACGCCATCATCACGCTGTTTTTAAACTGCGGGATGCGGGTGTCGGAGCTGGTCGGGATCAACCTCTCCGACCTCGACCCCGAACTCACCTCGCTCCGCGTCACGGGAAAGGGATCGAAACAGCGGATGATCTACCTGAACGAGGCGTGCCGGAACGCCCTGCGCGCTTACCTTGCCGAACGGCGCGAACTCGACCCCAAAAAGAACGACACCGACGCGCTCTTCCTCTCCTCGCGGGTGCAGCGCATCTCGGTCAAGACCGTGCAGTGGATGGTCTACCGCTACCTCGACGCCGCGGGGCTGTCCAACCGCGGGCTGTCGGTCCATAAACTGCGGCACACCGCCGCCACCCTGATGTACCAGACGGGAAAGGTCGATATCCGGGTGCTGAAAGACGTGCTGGGTCACGAGCAGCTGAACACCACGCAGATCTATACCCACGTGTCCGACGAGGGGATGAAACAGGCGATGGAGAACAACCCGCTCTCCGTGGTCAAGCCCAAAAAGGACTGACCGAATAGAACCGCCCCCGGCGTCATAGGATGTTCCGACCCGCGTATCCTTGCGGGAGATCGGAGCGGAAGATGACTTTTTCCCTTGGACGGCGTAAAAAAGCGACGAAACGGAGGCGGCTCGCGGCGCCGCTGTGTATGCCGCTGCTTCTGCTTTCGCTCATACTCGTCACGGGTTTTTCGGGGGCGCTGCACCGGCAACTGGAGACCCTTTCCGGCGACCGCGCCGAGACCCTGCTCTCCGAGGCGGCGGCGACCTCGCTTGCCGAGGCGTTTTCCGACCGCGCGGGGCTTTACGACGGGATCGTCCGGATCACGCGGGCAAGCGACGGCACGATCACCTCGATCGGCACCGACCCCGGCGCCCTCTCCGCCCTCTCCGCGGCGTTTCAGACCAAGTTGCGCGAAACGCTCGCCGAACGGGGAGAAGTCACGATCCCGACGGGTAACTTGACGGGGTCGGCGTGGTTTTCGGGGCGGGGCGCGGACCTTAGGTTCAAAACGGTGCTCTCCTACGCGCTCGTCACCGATATCAGAAGCGAATTTACGGCGGTCGGGATCAACCAGACGCTTCACCGCGTGATCCTGGAAACCACCGCCGCCGTGACCGTCCTGCTCCCCGGGAAGAACGTGACGCGTGAGGTCAGACGCTCCTTTCCCGCCGCCGAAACGGTCATCGTCGGGCGCGTGCCCGATACGCTCTTTCAAACGGGACACTAAAAAAGAAAAAGGACGGCGCCAAACGCGCCGAAAAAGGAATATGAAACATCTTGATACCAAAGACCTTGCCGCGTGGGTCAAAGACCTCCGGGCGGGCGAGGAGATCCGGCTCTCGGGCGTGATCTACACCGCGCGCGACGCGGCGCACAAGCGCATCTTCGCCGCGCTCGACGCGGGCGAACCGCTCCCGTTCCCGCTTGAAACGTCCGCGATCTACTACGCGGGACCCACCCCGGCAAAAAACGGACTTGCCGTCGGGTCGTGCGGTCCGACCACCTCGTCGCGGATGGATATCTATCTCCCGCGCCTGACCGACCTGGGGCTGAAACTGACCGTCGGAAAGGGCGACCGTTCGCCCGAGGTCTACGACGCGCTGAAACGGAACGGCGCCGCCTATCTGTGCGCGCTCGGCGGCGGCGGCGCGCTTGCCGCGGAACGCATCGTGTCGGCGGAGGTCGTCGCCTACGACGATCTGGGCTGCGAGTCGGTCAAACGCTTCGTCCTCTCCGAGTTGCCCCTGTGGGTCGGGATCGACTGCCTCGGCAACTCGATCTTCGCAAAACGATGACGCTCGGTGAGAAGATCCGTCAGCGGCGGCGCGAATTGGGGCTGACCCAGCGCGAGGTCGCCGGGGAGGACGTGACGCGCAACCTGATCTGCCGGATCGAGCGGGGGGACTGTCTTCCCTCTCTCGACACCCTGCAAAAGATCGCGCGCGCGCTTTCGGTCCCCGTCGCCTACCTGCTTTCGGAGGAGGACGACTTCGCCGCGTTCGCCGCGTGGGACGCGCTGCCCGCCATCCGGCAGAACTACGCGGCGGGGCATTACGCCGACTGCCTCTCCGTGATCGGGAAACTCCCCGCGGAGGCGGTCCGGGACGAGGTCGCCTATCTTGCCGCTGTGGCGTCGCTCGGTCTTGCGGAACGGGCGTTAAAGGACGGGAAACTGAAAAGTATCCCCGATCACCTCGACCGGGCGAAAGAATACGCCGAAAAGACGGTCCTCCCGACCGACTGGCTGCTGGCGCGCTCGGAGCTCTGCCGCGCCGTCGCCAAATGCCCGGAGACCCCGCGCTGGGAGATCAAGCGCGACGAGTACCTGTCCCACGCGGAAAAGGCGATCGGATACAACACGTACCTGTACCTATCCGACGACGCCGGGATCGTCTGCGACCGCGAGGCGGTCAAACTCCACCGCCAGGCGCGCGACCTGATCGCCAAGCGCAGTTACCGCGAGGCGCTCTCGGTCCTGCTCTCGCTCGAAGAGATGAAGAGCACGGGCGAACTCGACCCCTACTTCCTCTACCGGGTCTACTCGGATACCGAGACCTGCTGCCGGGAACTCGGCGACTTTGAGATGGCGTACCGGTATTCCAGCAAGCGCGTGTCGCTGCTACGGGAGTTCAGAGAGTAAAACGAGTGATCCGTTATGAGCCGCTATGCGGCGTTATGAGTATCGCGGCGGAGAGATCCGCCGCGATACGTTATGATCTTGCCGCGCGCGGCAAGAATTGAAAACAAAAAAGAACCCCCGGCGGGTCGACCGAAGGTTCTTTTTTTTGGCGATTACGCCATCTTGTTGTACCTGATGGTAAAGGCGCTCTTGCGATGCGCGGCGGCGTTCTTGTGGAGCACGCCGTGGGCGACCGCCTGGTCGACCTTTTTGACGGCGAAGCGGTAAGCCGCGGACGCCTCTTCCTTATTGCCTGCCTCGACCGCAAGATCGAACTTCTTGATCGCAGTCTTCAGCTGGCTTTTGATCATCTTGTTCCGCAGGGTCTTCGCCCGCGTAATCAGCACGCGTTTCTTCGCGGATTTGATATTCGGCATTATGCCACCTCCAAAATATTAAAACAAAGCGGGTCCCGCACGGGCGACGCCGACTGAGAGGGTGCGGCGGGCGGCACGGAAAAGGGCGCCTTATTTTTTTACCGATATATGTTACCATAGATTTTTTCAAAATGCAAGAGTTTTTCCGAAAAAAAAAGAGGTTTTTGATATTTGCCGCGAAAGACGCGAAGATTTCCCTTGAAAATTCCGCAAAAACGCTTGACAGAACGGCGGGGATATGCTATACTTGTAAAGCAAATCGGTTTACACCCCTTTCGGGAGGAAGGAGAAGTCATGTTTGCAAAGGATATGACCGTCGGTTATCTGCTCGATTTCTACGGCGAGATCCTCTCCGAGCGTGCGCGGCGGATCACCGCGCAGTACTACTGCGACGACCTGTCGCTCTCCGAGATTGCCGAAAGCGAGGGCATCTCGCGGCAGGGGGTGCGTCAGACCGTCAAGCGCGCGGAGGAAGACCTCCGCTTTTACGAAGCAAAACTCGGACTTGCCGCCCATTTCGCCGGCATCCGTGAAAAGGCGGAGGAGATCGGCAGACTTGCCGCCTCCCTTGCCGCCTCCACCGACCCGGAGGCGCGCTCCGCCGCCGAGACCATCGGCGACGACGCCGCGTCCATCATCTCCATCTTCTGAAGGAGGCCCCCGTGTTAGAGAGTTTGACCGAAAAACTTGCCAACGCGTTCAAGCGTTTCCGCAATAAAGGAAAACTGACCGAAGCCGACGTCCGCGAGGGGATGCGCGAAGTCAAGCGCGCCCTGCTCGAAGCAGACGTCAACTTTAAGGTCGTGCGCGATTTCATCTCCGACGTGACCGAGCGCGCGGTCGGCAGCGAAGTCCTCGAAAGTCTGCTCCCCGCGCAGCAGATCGTCAAGATCGTAAACGAAGAACTCATCAAGCTGATGGGCAGCGAGACCGCGAAACTCGAGATCTCGCCCAAGCCCCCGACGGTCGTGATGATGGCGGGGCTCCAGGGCGCCGGGAAAACCACCCACGCCGCCAAGATCGCCAAACTGATGAAGAGCAAGGGGAAAAATCCCCTGCTCGTCGCCTGCGATATCTACCGTCCCGCCGCCATCGATCAGTTGAAGATCGTGGGCGAAGCCGCCGGGATCCCGGTCTTCTCGCTCGGGAACAAAGTCAGCCCGGTCGAGATCGCGAAAGCCGGGGTCGAACACGCGAAAAAGAACGGCTACGATATGGTGTTCCTCGACACCGCGGGGCGGCTCCACATCGATGACGAGTTGATGGAGGAACTGGAAAAGATCCGCGATCAGGTCGAACCGACCGAGATCCTGCTCGTCGTGGACGCGATGCTCGGACAGGACGCCGTCAACGTGGCGAAGACCTTTAACGAGCGTCTGGAACTGACCGGCGTGGTGCTGACCAAACTGGACGGCGACACGCGAGGCGGCGCGGCGCTCTCGGTGCGCTACGTGACCGGCAAACCTATCAAGTTCATCGGCACAGGCGAAAAGCTGGATATGATCGAGCAGTTCCATCCCGACCGGATGGCGTCGCGGATCCTCGGGATGGGCGACGTGCTCTCTCTCATCGAGAAAGCCGAGGCGGCGTACGACGCGAAGACCGCCGCCGAGATGGAAAAGAAGCTCCGCGAACAGACCTTTACCCTCGAGGACTTCCTGCTCCAGCTCCGGCAGCTCAAAAAGATGGGCAACCTCGAACACATCCTCGGGATGATGCCGGGCGTGAACGCCGGCGCCTTAAAAGACGCGAATATCGACGAGAAACAGACCGCGAAGACCGAGGCGATCGTCCTCTCGATGACCAAACAGGAACGGATGGACCCGTCGGTCATCGGCGGCTCGCGCCGTCGCCGCATCGCGAAAGGGAGCGGCACCACGGTCGAGGACGTCAACCGGCTGCTCAAACAGTTCGACCAGATGAAGAAACTGATGAAGCAGTTCTCCGGCAAACGCGGTATGCGCCTGCCCGGTATGGGTCGGCTCGGCGGGTTTTAAGCAACTTCCCCGCCCTTAACCAACGGATTTGATAAAATCAAATATAAAACATTTTTTTTGGAGGAAACACAAAATGGTACGGATCAGACTGAGAAGAACCGGGAGCAAAAAGAACGCGAGCTATCGCATCGTCGTCGCCGACGAGCGTTCGCCCCGCGACGGGAGATTTATCGAGGAGCTCGGCTACTACAACCCGCTCTCGAACCCCGTGGAACTGAAAGTGGACGTCGAGCGTGCGAACGACTGGATCAAAAAGGGCGCGCAGCCGACCGAAACGGTCAAATCGCTTCTGAAAAAAGCCGCCGACTGATCAGGCGACGTGACAGAGTGGTAAACCAATGGACCTGAAACAAGTACTTGCCGACATCGCCCGCGCCATCGTCGACGATCCCGACGCCGTGACCGTTGAAGAGACGGTCGAGGAGAACGAGGTCACTCTTGTCCTCCGGGTCGCGGACGACGATACCGGAATGGTCATCGGACGGAAAGGCCGCATCGCGCGCGCCATCCGCAGTCTGATGAAGGCAGCCGGGAACATTGAGGGCAAACGCGTTAACGTAGAGATTGAATGAAGCGGGACTTCCGCATTCAGCGCAGAACGAAAAAGCACGGTATTGATCGAAAGAACGGATCCGACAACCCTTTTTCGCCCCGCAAAGAATTGAAAAAAGGTTAAAATCTTCGTTTTTTCCCTTGCAATGAAAGTGCTTTTTCTATCCCCGTTCTCGCCCTCTCGAAGTATGGTATACGTCTTCGGGGCGAGAGCGGGGATCCTGCATCTGAATTCGTTTGTCCCGGGACGGGGACCGTCGCCCTTTGCGGCGCGTCCCCGTTTTCGCCCCCCGAAAAAACCGACGGGCGCAAGCCCGGGAAAGGATCGCTATGCCGAACTATCTGATGGCGCTGGATCAGGGGACGACAAGCTCCCGCTGCATCCTCTTTGACGAGAGCGGCAGGATCGTCGCCTCCGCCGCGCACGAGTTCCCGCAATACTTTCCCCGCGAGGGGTGGGTCGAACACGATCCGATGGAGATCTGGTCGTCGCAGATCGGGGTCGCGTCGGAGGCGCTGCTGAAGACCGGGGCGACCTGGCGCAGCGTGCGCGCGATCGGCATCACCAATCAGCGCGAGACCACGATCGTCTGGGACAGAAAGACCGGGGTCCCGGTCTATTCCGCCATCGTCTGGCAGTGCCGCCGGACCGCCCCGCGCTGCGATGAACTGCGGGCGGCGGGACTTGCCGAGACCATTCGGAAAAAGACCGGGCTGCTGCCCGATCCCTACTTTTCCGCGACCAAACTCGAATGGATCTTCCGTAACGTGCCGGGCACGCTCGAACGCGCGAAGCGGGGCGAACTCTGCTTCGGGACGGTCGATAGCTGGCTGCTCTGGAAACTGACCGGGGGGCGGGTCCACGCGACCGACGTGACCAACGCCTCGCGGACCATGCTGTTCAACATCCACACGCTTTCGTGGGACGACGAGCTGCTGGATCTCTTCGGGATCCCGCGCGCCATTTTGCCGACCGTTCTTCCCTCTTCGGGGCTGTTCGGCTACGCCGCGCCCGACGTTCTCGGCGCCGGCATCCCGATCACCGGGGTGGCGGGAGACCAGCAGGCGGCGCTGTTCGGCGAGGGGTGTCACACGCCCGGCTCGCTCAAAAACACCTACGGCACCGGCGGCTTTCTTCTGATGAACACGGGGGATAAGCCGATCGAGCAGAATATGGGTCTGGTGTCCACCGTCGCGTGGCAGATCGGGGAGAAAGTGAACTACGCTCTCGAGGGCTCGGTCTTCGTCTGCGGGTCGGCGGTGCAGTGGCTCCGGGATCAGTTGGGGCTTATCAAGACGGCGGCGGAGACCGAAAAACTCGCGCGCAAGGTCGAGGACACCGGCGGGGTCTACCTCGTTCCGGCGTTTACCGGGATGGGCGCGCCCTACTGGGATCCGACGGCGCGCGGCGTCCTCATCGGCATCACGCGCGCGACCAACCGCAACCACGTCGTCCGCGCGACGCTGGAAGCGATGGCGTACCAGACCGCCGAAATGATCGCCTTAATGGAGAGCGTAACGGGAGAAAAGATCCCCGAACTCAAGGTCGACGGCGGCGCGTCCGCCAACCGTTTCCTGCTTGAGTTTCAAGCCGACGTTTCGGGCATCCCGGTCGTTCGCCCCTCCTGCATCGAGTCGACCGCGTTCGGCGCCGCCGCGCTCGCCGGGATCGGCGTCGGGCTGTACCGATCCGAAAACGACGTCGCCGCGCTGATCTCCGAAGACACGCGCATCGAACCGAAAAAGGACGCCGCGTGGAGAGAGGAGAAAAAGCACGCCTGGAAACGCGCCGTCAAGCGCGCGCTCGCCTGGGCTGACGCCGAGGACTGAACGGAATAAAAAAACGCCCGTTTCGCGTTTGCGAAACGGGCGTTTCTCCGTCTTTTCAGTCTTTCACGACGAACTTCTGCAGTTTCTCAAGAAGTTCCTCGGCGTGGTCTCCGTGCACCGTCATTTTGATCGGGCTGGAAAGGTCAAGACTGAAGATACCCATAATGGACTTGCCGTCCACAACGTACCGTCCGCTGGCGAGATCGATCTCGTGACGGGCGGAGGCGGTAACGATCTCGACGAACTCGCGCACGTCGGCGATCGTGGACAGACGGATCATTCTTTCGTTTTTCATAAAACCACCCCCCTTTCGGTCGGAACATCGACAAACAGATTATACCACGAGTGCCGCCGCCCTGTCAAGGGGCGGCGGCGTGTTTTTGCAAGGAAGAACAGCCAATGAAAAACCGTTTGCAAGCGGTTTTTTCAGTTCCCTGTCCTTACGATCTGGATGGTGCCGGTCTGCGCCGGGAAGATGAGCAGACCGCCCGACGCCTGCTGGGGGTCGCCGACGGTGGTCCCGTTCCGTTTGACGGTCCAGCTTCCGTCGGCGACGCCGGAGACGTAGTACCACTTTTCTCCCGAACCGGGCACCGAGAACGTGTAAGACGAGGTGTTCGAGTTCGGAGAACTGACGAACACCGCGACGGTGTTGCCGAGGACGGTGCCCTTGACCGCCGACGACGAGAAGCCCTGCGCTGTCAGTTCGTTGTTGTCGGTCGCGTCGCAGACGTACATCGCGTTCAGGAGTTCCGATTTCGCGCTTGACGTATTCGTTTTGATCTCGACGCGTCCCCAGTAACCGTCGTAGTGGGTTTCATCAGTGTAGATTTGAATTCCGTTGACCTTATAGTTGCTCGACACCGACGGAACAAAGTTTCCGTACGGTGAGAAGACGATACCACCGACCCTGGAGATCGTGCTGCCGCCGAACACGTTTTGCAGAACGAGTTTCCCTCCGTCATCGTTCGTGACGGTGACCGTGTTTCCGGAAACCTCCGGGTAATTCGGTACGTGGAGCAGGAACTTCTTTTGGATATTTGCGTTGCTCGTGGTGATGTTGTCGTACACGAAGAAGAAGAACGGTTTGGCACCGTCTGTGTCGGTGTCGTACACGGTCAGCATCCGGCGCTCATACGACGAAACCTTTCCGGTGTTACTG
Organism: uncultured Clostridia bacterium; assembly: GCA_946404035.1. Lineage (GTDB taxonomy): Bacteria > Bacillota > Clostridia > Oscillospirales > CAG-272 > UBA1740. Next base: position 9,460 of record CAMJCC010000025.1, read on the forward strand.
TACGCAGGGGTCAGGTCGCCCGCGATGTAGGCGTAGTCGGGCGCGTCCGGATCATCGGACATAAAGCCGTACCTGAGACCCGTGACCGTGCCGGTCTTAAAGTGAGCGTCATCCGACAGCCAAGCGTTGCAGGTCAAGGGCTCGGGCGCCCGTTTTTGCCCCACGTCGTTGGCGAGCACGATGCAGTTGTGCGCGACGGTCGCCTGGTGATATTTTGTGAAATGGTTGTCGTTATACGTATCGTAGGAACCGGTGTCGCCCGCGAGCATCCCCTTGTACCAGATCTGGAACTGTCCGGCGTCGGCGTGGTCGTGGTTCCCCGTCGTGCGGCAGCCGATCTTCATCAGAACAGCCGCCTGATTGTCCCCCCACCAAGTATTGCGGGTAATGATCTGTCCGAGCCAGCCGCCGTTGTAGACGATCCTTTTCACCCCGGAATGGCTGCCGCCCGGGGCGGATTGAACGCCGCTGGAAGAGCAGATCAGGTATTCCGCGACGGTCGCACGCTTGGTTAAACTGTCGTCGAATACGGAATAACTCCAATTGAGACGTTCAAGCATCGCACGGGCCGTTTTATCGTTGAACAGATACGACGCGATCAAGGAACACCGACCGTAGTCCTGATAGTCACTGTCGTCTTTATGGTCGTCGCCCGAACCGAACGCGTGCAGACTGTTGTCGCTTGTTAATCTGGGGAGTTCGTGGGCGTATACGGTCCGCATAACTTTCTGCATATTGGATTGGCTGGCGTAGGGGAAGGTCCCGGTCGCCGCCTTGATCAGCCACGCCGAGTACAGATCGGGCGCAAACCGGACGCGGATATAGAGCGACACGCCCTGCGGCACCATCCCCGCCTTATAGTACTCGTTGCGGGCGGGAACGAATTCCTGATAGAACCGCCCGGCGATGTAATCCCACCAGCCGGGATACTCGTCGTAGATCGCGATGGCAAACGAGAGATAATCCCGCAGAATTTGGAACTCGCTGCCGTGACCCGTCATCGCACCCTGGTCCTTCGGCGGGAAGTTGACTTCCATTCTGCCGCCCTCGCAGCACTTGTGCTGGACGCCGGCAACGATCTGCTGTTTATCGCTCGACGTAAGCAGATCGTAACACCAGTCGTAAACGCACGCGGCGGTGTACATCACGTGTCCGTAGTAACGGCATACGTCGCCATAATCCCAGGTCCCCATGATCTTCAGGTAGTTTTTGATCGCGAAGATCGCCACGTAGCCGTACGTCTGGTTCCCCGTCATCTGATAAATGAGCGCAAGTAATTGGATATCGTCCAGCATTTTCCCGTCATATTGACTGCTGGAGATGTACCCTAACGGAGGGGTCTCGATCACTGCGTTATACCGCTGCTTCGCGCTGTCCCCTTTGTCGGGCCACGGAGAAATCTCCGGAGCGTTATCGAGCGCCGTCCGGATCCCGGGCAGAGCGCTTTCGGTAAAGAGGACGCGCGGATGCTGACCGACCGTGGGGGTGGTCAGCGGATCGTTATAATGCGTAGTCGTCAGGGCGTCCAGATCCGTCGCAATATTATTTACTCCTCCAAAATAGGAATTGTCGAATATCTGGCTGCTCTCATTCCATTCTCTAAAAAACACTGCCATGACCGAGGTGATCAAAAGCTCGGAATACGTTGTCGTGGACCCGTTTTTGACGTATGCGCGGACGTAGAGCGGATCGTTATATTTTGCGTTCTGGATCGTATTGGTCTCCGAGATCGCCCATTTTCTTCCGCTGCCGGGGCTCATGGGATTACCGTGCCAGGAGATGGTTTGCCCGGCGGGATAAACGGTCGCCGTCTTGTTCGTGCATTCCGAACCGCCGATGGTCGGGAGTTCGTTGGAGAACGAGTACACGATCCCGACGTTCCCGCTGTACGTAGAGTTGATCGTGAACGCAAACCGGAGCTTGATCGAATTGCTGTAGTACGACTGTGAAGACGTCGGATGCATACACATCAAATCGGTCGGCGTATCGTTCCCGGCGGAAAATGAGGTCACCGGGATGAAGACCGCGATACTGAGGAACAGCATCGTAAAGATGAGGAGGAGGGACGTTACCTTCCTCTGCGCTTGGGCACATTTTTGCATAGTGTTTCTTCCTTTCTTTCCAGTAATTCTCGGTATCTTGATCCACGCGGGGAGTAAACGGGAATAAGAAGCGCCGGGGTTAGTCGAAAGCAAAAAAAGAAATAAACCGCCTGTAAAATTACAAGCGGTTTTTTGATTGTCTATGAAAAAAGTGTGAACTTTTTTCGCTGTCCTTGTTTATTTTATCACAATCTTTCGGGTTTTGCAAGAGGAAAACGGTCGAAAAAAACAAACCGTCGGAATAGACAAATCGGGCGGTTTGGAATTGTGCAAAAAGCTATCGTGCGGGTAGACGAACTCTACAATTAAATTATTATTTATTTTTTTCAATAAAGATACAAGCCCGTTTCCGTCAGATTGCTTTTCTGGCTTGCAGGCAAGAAAGGAAACGGCGTTGGACTGCCCGCTTCCCTTTTCAAAAAACGCCGCCCGCCGGTTTTCCGGCGGGCGGTAGGTATGATTTGACGCAGCGGTCGATCAGTTCTCGACGGCTTCCCTGGTGTCTTCCTCCGCGGCGACCTCCTCCGCGGCGGGGATGGCAAAGGTCTCGTCGCGGTTGAGCGACGTGAAGATCTCGTCGACCTTCGCTTTGTCGGGCGCCGGGGTGAGCAAACTGACGATCGGGACGATCACCAGTCCGACCAGCATCGTGAACGCGCCGCAGTTGATCGGGGATTTCAGCCAGGCGGGATAGATCGCGGGAACGAACATATTGAGGCACATATTGACGCACCCGAACGCAAAGCTGACCCAGACCGACGCACGGCTCGTGCGCTTCCACCACAGACCGTAGAGGAAAGGGGCGAGGAACGACCCGGCGAGCGCACCCCAGGAAAGACCCATCATCTGCGCGATGAAGCGCACCGAACCGTTGCTCTTGTACTGGAATACGGCGATGCCGGCGGAGATGGCAACGAAGACGGCGACCAGGACGCGCATAGTGAAGAGTTGCTTCTTTTCGTGCATCTTCTTCACAATACAGCCCTTGATGAGATCGAGGGTCAGGGTCGAACTGGAGGTCAGGACCAGCGAGGAGAGCGTAGACATCGACGCCGAGAAGACCAGGATCACGACCACGCCGATCAGAAACGGCGAGAGCGTCGAGATCATCGCGGGGATCACGGCGTCGTAGCCCTCGCTCAGAACGTCGACGTCAAACAGCCGACCGAAGCCGCCGAGGAAGTAGCAGCCGCCCGCCACGATCAGCGCGAACACGGTCGAAACGACGGTGCCGGTACGGATCGAACGGCTGTCGCGGATGGCGTAGAACTTGCCGACCATCTGCGGGAGCCCCCAGGTGCCGAGCGAGGTCAGGATGATGACCGCGAACAGCGAGAACGGCTCGGGACCGAAGAAAGAGTTGAACACGCCGGGAACGTCGGCGGGAACGGCAGAGAGTTTCTCAAGCGCCGCGGTAAAGCCGCCCTGCCCGTGTAGCACCGCCGCGATCACGGCGACGATGCCGATCAGCATGATGATGCCCTGCACGAAGTCGTTGATCGCCGTCGCCATATACCCGCCGAGAACGACGTAGGCGCAGGTGAGCACCGACATCACGAGGATGCAGACGGTGTAGTCGATCCCGAACGCCATCCGGAACAGCCGGGAAAGCCCGTTGTAGAGCGAGGCGGTATAGGGGATCAGGAAGATGAAGACGATGGCGGCGGCGGCGATCTTCAGGGCGGGGCTGGCAAAGCGCTCGCCGAAGAACTGCGGCATGGTCGCGCACTTCATCTTCTGGGTCATCAGGCGCGTGCGGCGACCCAGGACGATCCACGCGAGCAGCGAGCCGAGGAAGCAGTTGGCAAGCCCGATCCAGGTCGAGGCGATGCCGAACTTCCAGCCGAACTGCCCGGCGTAGCCGACGAAAATGACCGCCGAGAAGTACGACGTGCCGTAGGCGAACGCCGTCATCCACGGTCCGACGGCGCGCCCCGCGAGAACGAAGCCCGAGACGTCGGTGGCGGACCGGCGGCACCAGATGCCGATGGCGACCATCGCAAGCGAAAAGACGATGAGCATAGAGAGTTTCAGAGCCATTGTGTTTCCCTTTCTTTTTTCGGAGAACGAAAACAGTCCCGTCCTCCGGAATACAGAGGACGGGACGATAACCCGCGGTACCACCTCATTTTATCCATCCCTTACGGGGTGGACCTCACGAACGCGCGGCAGACGCCGTCACGTTCCCGCCCGGTAACGGGGGCGACCGGAACGCCCTTCCCGATCTCGGGTTTCGGGCATTCGGCTCGCGGAACGTAATTCAAACGGACCCTCTTTGCCGCCTTGCACCGTCCGGCGGTCTCTCTGAAAAGCGGGGTGCGTCCTACTGGTTTCCGGTCAACGCTTTTAACGCTCCTATTATAGCACGGTTTTCGGGTTTGTCAAGCGTTTTTGACAAAAACCCCGTCACTTGCCGAGAAAGAAACGCTCGATCTCCTCCCGCGACGCGGCAAAACTGCCCTCCGCCATCCCGGGCTTCCCTCCCCCGCGACCGGACAGCGCGCGGTTGATCTCGGGCAGTTTTGCGCGAAGATCGGTCTTCTCCGACGCGACGATATAGCGGAAGCCGTTTTCGTTTTCCCCGTAGCAGACCGCGACCAGCCCCGCCGTTTCGGGAAGCGCCCGCTTCACGATCAGCCGGGCGACGTCGGGGTCGCTCTCCGCCTCGGAGAGGAAGAAGACGCGGTTGCCGTCGGTCTTTTCCAAACCGTCGGTCAACAGTTCCGCGACGCGGCGGCGCAGGGCGGCGTTGGACGCGGCGAGCGCGTCGGCGTTGGCAAGCGCCCGGGCGACCCCGTCCGCGATCTTTTCCTGCGGCACCGAGAGCATCTCGGAGATGGATTGCGACGCGCGGCAGCGCGCGCGGTAGTCGGCAAGCGCGCGCTCCCCGGCGACCAGCCGGATGCGCACCCCGCCCTTGTAGCGGATGAAGCCGAGCAGACGGATCAGCCCTATCTCCCCGGTCTTTTCGACGTGCGGCGCGCAGCAGGCGCAGACGTCGATCCCTTCGACGGTCACGAGCCGGACGTTTTCGGTCAGGTCCAGTTTACTGCGGTAGGAGAGCGTCGGGAGTTCTGCGGGCGAGGGGAACGATACCGTCACGGGAAGATCGGCGTACACGGCGCGGTTGGCAAGATCCTCGATCTCGTCGAGCTGTTCGCGGGAAAGTTCCCCGTTAAAGTCCATCGTGACCTCGTCACAGCCGAGGTGGAAGCCGACGTTGTCGTAGCCGTACTTGGCGTGGATCAGCCCCGAAACGATATGCTCTGCGGTGTGGCACTGCATCCGGGGAAAGCGCACCGCGGCGTCGACCGCCCCCTCCACGTTCGCGCCGACGGTCAGGGGGGTATTCACGTAGTGGATCACGTCGAACCCGTCAAGCGCAGCACCCGAAACCGGCACGCCGCCGAGCAGACCGACGTCGCACGCCTGTCCGCCCCCGCCGGGAAAGAACGCCGTGCGGTCGAGTTTGACGGCGTAGCCGTCCCCCGCCCTCTCGCAGGAGAGGACGGTCGCGGAAAAGTTCAGCGCGGAGCCGCTTTTTTCGTAGAGTTTTTCGGTCATAGATCCCTCACACTACCTGAAACAGGCAGAATTTCAGATATTCGGTCTCGGGCACGTTCCAGAGGATGGGGTGGTCGGGCGCCTGCTGGCGTTCCTCGATCTGCCGGAGCGAGACCCCGGCGTCGGCCGCCGCGTCGTGGAGCAGATTGCGGAAGAGCGACGCGGTCATAAAATGCGAGCAGGAACAGGTCGCCAGATACCCGCCGCGCGGGAGCAGGCGCATCGCGCGGGCGTTGATCTCTCGATAGCCGCGGTAGGCGGCGCGCACGGTGGCGTTGCTCTTGGTGAACGCGGGGGGATCCAGGATGATGAGATCGAAATCGTGCCGCTTGTTCTTCTCCAGTTCCGCAAGATAATCGAACACGTCGGCGCAGAGTACTTGCACTTTGTCGCCGTATCCGTTCATTTCGGCGTTCTCGCGGGCAAGCGCGACGGCGGCGTCCGAGATATCGACGGCGACGACGGTCTGTGCCCCGCCCTTGGCGGCGTTCAGGGCGAACGCCCCGGTGTGGGTGAAACAGTCCAGTACGCGTTTGCCTCTTGCAAGGCGCGCGACCGCCTGGCGGTTGTATTTCTGATCCAGGAAGAACCCGGTCTTCTGCCCCTCTCCGTAGTTGACGCGATAGGAGATCCCGTTTTCGGTGATCGTCAGTTCGTGGGGCGCGGTCCGGTCGGGACGCCGATCGAGGAACGCGCCCGAAACCGGGGACAGTCCCTCGCGCTCCCGGATCGCGCCGTCGCTCCGTTCGTAGATCACCGAGACCGTCTCGCCCATAGCGGAGAGTATCTCGCAAAGGGCGTTGAACAGCGTCGCTTTGATCCGCTCGCATCCGAGCGAGAGCACCTCGGCGACCAGAACGTCGCCGAAGCGGTCGACGGTCAGCCCGGGAAAGCCGTCCGCGTCCCCGAAGATCAGGCGGCAAGCCGAAAAATCGTCGCCCATCACGGTCTTTCGGTAGTCGACGGCGTATTGCAGACGGCGGCGCCAGAACGCCTCGTCAAAGCGGTCGTTGGGATTGCGCGAGAGCAGCCGTACGCACTGTTTGGACGCGGCGTTGTAAAAGCCCGAGCCGAGGTATTTGCCCCTGCCCGAATACACGTCGACGACGTCGCCCTGTCTGAAATCGCCCGAGATCGAGACGACCTCCTCCGAAAAAACGCGGACCTGCCCGCTTTTTAAAGACTTTTCCGCCTTTTCCGTGACGGTGACGCGTGCAAAAGGTCTTTCCATCGTAATCCCTCAAAAATCAGAGTTTTCCTGTTCCCCGTCGGGGTCGTTTGCGCGCTCGGCTTCCTCTTTCCTCTTGGCGCGGCGAAGCGCGCGGAACGTCACGAACGCGGCGAAGACAAACGCGAGCAGCGGCGCCCCGAGGATGAGAACGAGGATCGGGGTCGAGAGTTCGGACAGCGACGAAAGAGACCCGCTGCCGAAATCCCCGGTGTAGCGGATATAGGCGAAGCGCACCGCGATCCCGACCGTGATCCCGGCAAATATCAGCATCAAAAGGAAAAACGCGATCACAAGCGCGCGCCCCGCGCGGTCGTTTCTTTTCACCGTCGCACCTCCTCCCGATCGAAAAAAGCGGCGGAGAGCGGCGCTCTCCGCCGGAAGATCACTTCTTTTCCTCCTGCGAGGCAAGGAACGCCTCGCGGTCGAAGCCCTCGTCGGTCTTCTCCCGGATATCGCCCGACTTCGTCAGGGCGATCTTTGTTAAAACCGGTCCGATCAACTCGTAGACCAGAACGGCGAACAGCACGATGTTGCGGACGAGCACCCCGCTCTCCCCCATGGTTTCCAGCACCACCGCGCTCATCCCGAGCGCGACCCCCGCCTGCGGCAGAAGCGTGATCCCGAGCCAGCGCGTAACTTTTTCGTCACATCGCGTCAGTCGGCAGCTTCCGTACGCGCCGAGGTATTTCCCGACCGAGCGCGCAAGGATATAGACCACGCCGACGAGCAGCACCGCCCAACTGGACAGGATATCGAGCCGGAGTTCCGCGCCGGAAAGCACGAAGAAAAGGACGAAGAGCGGCGCCGTCCACTTGTCGACACGCCCCATGATATCGGCGGAGAAATCGCAGAGGTTACAGAAAACGCAGCCGAGCATCATACAGACGAGCAGCGACGAGAACCCGATCTTCACTTCCCCGATCCGAAACTCCAGCATCGAAAGCGCGACGGTCAGCATCACGAACGTGATGGACATCGACATCCGGCGGGAGTTGGAATGGAAGAAGCGTTCGAGGAACGTAAAGAGCCAGCCCATCAGCGCCCCGAGCAGAAGCGAGATCACGACCTCGATCAGGGGGTTAACGAGCACCGACACGATGCTGACCGTCCCCAGATCCAGCGCGCGGGCGACGCCGAACGAGACCGAGAAGACCACCAGCCCCACCGCGTCGTCGAGCGCGACGACGGGAAGCAGGATATCGGTCAGCTTGCCCTTTGCCTTATACTGCCGGACCACCATCAGGGTCGCGGCGGGCGCCGTCGCGGTCGCGATCGCGCCGAGCAGGATCGCCATCGAGGGGGTCAGAACGTCCGGGATGGCGAAATGGAGCAGAAGAAGCGCGCCGTCCACCAGAACCGTCGCGGCGAGCGCCTGCAGGATCCCGACCACGGTCGCCTGCCGCCCGATGGTCTTCAGGTCTTTCAAGCGGAACTCGTTGCCGATCGAAAAGGCGATGAACCCGAGCGAGAGTTCCGAGAGCAGCGTGAACGCCGGGTTCTTGGTCGTCCCCTCGGCAAGCCCGAAATCGGCGGGCGAGAACCCGATATGGGAAAGCCCCGAGATCCCGAGCGCGGAAAAGTCGATCGCGCCGAAGAGGAACGGACCGACCAGGATCCCCGCGACGAGATACGCCGTCACGGCGGGGAGTTTCAGCAGTTTGGCAAGCCGCGAGACGAGTAGCCCCGCGAGCATCGCGATGGAGAGCGAGATAAAGAACTGCATAACGGAAAAAGACCTCTTTTCAAAAAAACTACGGTTTTCTGCGGGTGTCTGCGATTATTCACGGAAATGCCGCCGGGAGACCCCGGCGGCTTTATTACGGGCGTTTTACGCTTTTTCGTCCTCCGTCGCCCTGTTTGCCAGTTCCCTGTCAAGGAAGGCGGCGAAATCGTCCTGCGTGATCGGGCGGGAGTAGTAGTAACCCTGGACGGTGTTG
>CAMJCC010000026.1 GCA_946404035.1 uncultured Clostridia bacterium
TATCGCCGGGGATATCTCCGACGCGTATATCCTGCCGTCGATCTCGTTCTGGGGGTACAGTCTCGGCTCCACCACTTATCTCGACCGTTGCGACCGCCGGATGCTCGCGGTGTACGACACCGGGAACTCCGACGTGCCGATGTATTTCTTCGTCTACGACTATATCACGGCAAAAGAAACCAAGTACCAGAAAGTCTTTCTGCTCCATACGGTCACCGAACCGTCGATCTCGGGCAAGACCGCGACCGTCGTAAACGGCAGTGGAAAACTGGTCCTGCAGAACGTGGTCGGTGACTGCACGCTCTCCAAGGTCGGCGGCTCCAAGCCCGCGAACTGGACGGTGGGCAGCAAGACCTACTCGCTTATCAGTTCCAAGAGCGACAAGACCGACGGATACTGGGGACGGCTGGAGGTCGCGACCCCGTCGGGCAACAAGACCAACGTGATGCTGAACGTCATGTACGTCTGCGACGCGAGCAAGAGCCCGTCCGGGCAGACGGCGTCGAAGATCTCGACGTCGACCGTCACCGGCTCGGTCATCGGGAACGTCGCCGCGATCTTCGTCGACAGCGCCGACCGCGCGACCTCGACGGTCAGCTTTGCCTCGGGCGGGAGCGGCACGCTGAACTACTACGTTTCGGGCGTGAAAGCCGGCAAATGGACCGTCAAGGTCGGCTCGAACACCCAGACCGTCACGGCGACCTCCGACGGCGGACTGCTGGTCTTTACCGCTCCCGCCGGAACCGTCACGCTGACGCCGCAATGACCGACCCGTCCGGGCGCGTCCCACACAAACGAACCATCTGAAACCATAAGGAGTATTCTATCGCTATGAAAAAGTCCGCCATCCGCATCGCACTTGCTTTTTGCCTCGTTTTCCTTGCTTTCCTGCTCGTTTCCTGTTCGCCCGGCGGCGGCGGGGACCGCACCGAAGCGACAACGTGGGACGGGCACTACTGGGACGAGGGGAGAGTGGTCTCGAAACCGACCTGCTCGCAGACCGGGCTGATGCTCTACAAATGTACGGAGTGCGGGGAAACGAAGACCGAAGTCCTCCCGATGACCGACAGCCACGTATTCAAGGCGGGCGACAAGGGACGGATCGTCACGCCGCCCACCGCGACAAAAGACGGCGAGATCGAAAAGATCTGCACGCTTTGCGGTAAGGGGGTCGTTACCTCCTCCGTCACCTACGCGGACTACAACACGCAGGTGACCGCCCTGAAAACCGAGGTCGGTCAGTTCACCTCCGCCGACGTCGGAGGATCGAAGATCACGGCGAACCTCGGGTCGACGTACACCGCCCCGTCGGTCAGCCCGACCGTGGGGCAGCATCCGCGCGTCCTGTTCACCCAGAGCAGCGTTTCGAAGATCGAGGCGGCGCTGCACGAGACCCGGAGCAGCGTGGCGCTGGACGCGTTCCGCATCGTCCTCGCAAAACCCACCGACGGCAAACTCCCCGCCTCCTCCGCGCACAACAACTTTGACAGCGCGGTGCTGGAACAGATCCAAGTGCTTGCGCTCGACTACGCCCTGACGAAAAACGAGATCTCCGGGTACGGCGCGATCCGGGCGCTCTTGAACCATCTGAAAACGATGGACTTCTATTCGATCGTAAGCAACCCGGAACGCCAGTACGGTTACACGATGTACACCGCCGCATGCGTTTACGACTGGTGCTACGGTCTGCTGACCCAAACCACCCGGAACCTGATCGTTTCGGGCGTTCAGCACTTCCTCGAGGGCACGAACGCAGAGGGCGAATCGAACATGGAGATGGGCTTTCCGCCTTCGGGACAGTATTCGGTCGCGGGACACGGCTGCGAGTTCCAGCTTCTGCGCGACTATCTTGCGTTCGCCATCGCGATCTACGACGAGTACCCCGGCTGGTGGAACTATATCGCCGGGCGGATCTTTGCCGAATACGTCGAACCGCGTAACTACTATTACCAAGCCGGAATGGTGACGCAGGGCGTCTCGGTCTACATCCGCATCCGCTTCGTGTCCGACCTCTATTCCGCCTGGCTGCTCAAAGCGGCGACGGGGTCCATGCCCTACGACGAAGCGAATATGAAAGAGGTCATGCGCACGGTCTACTCCTATGAACTCCCGAACGAAAACGCGTTCGCCTCGGGCGACGACAAAGCCGACGACGGTACGTCGTTGCTCGACGTCGGGCGCCTCGCCCTGATCTCGTCGTACCTGTTCGACGACGCGACGATCCGGGCGCAGCTGGAATACCACAAGACCAGTTATTCCAAATTCAACGGCTTCAACAACTACGTCGGCTACTATACCGTCACGGCGAGCGTCATGGAATACTTGATCTGCAGTTCGAACGGCGTAAAAGCGGCGGAAAGCCGGTTTGAAGATCTGGATCTGATCCGCTACAACGGCGGCTGGCTCGGGCAGATCATCGCCCGGAACAACTGGGACAAGGACCAGGCGGCGGTTCTGATGAAGATCGGCGTCCGGACGGGCGGCAACCACGACCACGCCGACGCGGGACAGTTCCAGATCTGGTACAAGACTATGCTCGCGGGCGACACCGGCGACTACGATACCTACGGCTCCACCCATTGGAAAAACTATCACCAGGCGACCGTCGCGCACAACTGCGTTCTCATCAACGGACAGGGACAAACACGGGAGATCGGCGGAAACGAGATGTCCCATCGCAACTACCTGAAAGACACGTACAGCAAAATCGGCGACGTGCTCGGCGTGTCCTACGGCTACGCCGACATGGCGGAGACCCAGCCGACCTACGCCTACATTGCCGGGGATATCACCCCGTCCTACTACGATCATAACGGCAACGGTTATACCACCGGATCCAGCGGTCTTGCCTCGGAGGTCCAGCGACGGATGCTGGCGGTCTACGACACCGGCAACGCCGACGTGCCGCTGTTCTTCTTCGTCTTTGACAATATCACGGCGAAAGGTTCGTATAAAAAGACGTTCCTGCTCCACGTCCCCGCCGATCCGACCATCTCGGACAAAACCGTAACGGTCCAGAAGAGCGGCGCTAAACTGGTGTTGCAGAACGTCATCGGCGGCAATACCCTCACGAAAGTCAGCGGCTACACGGTGGGCTCCACGCAATACCCCGCCGCAAGCGACGGCTTCTGGGGTCGGGTCGAGGTCACGACCTCCGGCGCCAAAACCGAACAGCTCGTGAACGTCATCTACGTCTGCGACGCCAATAAGACGCCGCAGAACGTCACCGCGACGGCGATCTCGAGCGGCACGGTCAAGGGCGCCGTGATCGGCAACGTGGCGGCAGTCTTCGTCGCAAGCAAGACCCGCCAGACCTCCGGTTTCACCATCACCACGTCGGGATCCGGCGACCTCACCTACTACGTCTCGGGCGTCAAGGAGGGGAACTGGACCGTCAGGGTCGGCACGAATACGCAGACCGTCACGGCGACCAAGGACGGCGGGCTGTTGGTGTTCACCGCGCCGGCAGGGACGGTGACCCTGACAAAGAACTGACGACAAACCTGTTGCGGGACGGCATCTTGCCGTCCCGCTCTTTTTTCGGAAGAGAAAATGTTTTTGAAAAAGTATTGACAAAACAACCTCGCTTTGCTATAATAAACGGGCGTGAAAACGAAATGCTGCTATAGCTCAGTCGGCAGAGCGCATCCTTGGTAAGGATGAGGTCATCAGTTCGAATCTGATTAGCAGCTCCAAACAACCCCGAAGCAGTTTATTGTTTCGGGGCTTTGGTTTTAATTAGGGAAAATAATAAAAAACAAAACAGGAGCTGCCAACCAGTTCTTCACTGATGAATGAAAAATCGCGCGAACAAGTCGCTATTTTTCATAGAGGCGCCACCGGCGCCTCTACAGTTCAAATCTGATGGTAGGAATAGTTCCAAACGCTTTGGAACTGTTTATCGTTTTGCAACGTGTTTTGCCCGGGCAAAAAGATGCCCGGGAGTTTTTGTATTGGACGCCGGATAAAGTGCGGAACAGGAGTTGCTGATCAGTTCGAACTGATGAATGAATAATCGCGCGCACAAGTCGCTATTTTTCATAGAGGCGCCACCGGCGCCTCTACAGTTCAAATCTGATGGTAGGAATAGTTCCAAACGCTTTGGAACTGTTTATCGTTTTGCAACGTTTTTTGCCCGGGCAAAAAGATGCCCGGGAGTTTTTGTATTGGACGCCGGACAAAATGCGGAACAGGAGTTGCTGATCAGTTCGAACTGATGACGAAAAAGCACCCCCCGCGGGGCGGGGATGCTGTTTGGTTTGAGCGGATGGCGGATAAAAGGAACCACCCGCGGGGCAAAGCCCACGCGGGTGGTGTTTTTTGTTGTTGCCGTGGATCAGCCGATCTTCGGGAGTTTCGCGCGGAAGGCGGCGAGTTCGTCGTCGGTCGGGATGTAGTCGTCCATCTGATGCTCGTGGAACTTCTCGTAGGCGACCATATCGAAGTAACCCGTACCGGTCAGGCCGAAAACGATGGTCTTCTCTTCCCCGGTCTCCTTGCACTTGAGCGCCTCGTCGATCGCGACGCGGATGGCGTGCGAACTTTCGGGAGCGGGCAGGATGCCCTCGACGCGGGCGAACAGTTCCGCCGCCTCGAAGACGTCGGTCTGCTTGACCGAGGTCGCCTCCATCAGTCCGTCGTCGTAGAGCTGCGAAAGGATGCTGCTCATGCCGTGGTAACGAAGACCGCCGGCGTGGTTCGGGGACGGGATGAAGTCGGAGCCGAGGGTGTACATCTTCGCGAGCGGGCAGACCATGCCGGTGTCGCAGAAGTCGTAGGCGTAGACGCCGCGGGTAAAGCTGGGGCAGGACGCCGGCTCGACCGCGATGATGCGGTAGTCGCGCTCGCCGCGCAGTTTTTCACCCATGAAAGGAGCAATCAGACCGCCGAGGTTGGATCCGCCGCCGGCGCAGCCGATGATGATGTCGGGAACGATGCCGTATTTATCCAGCGCGGTCTTGGTTTCCAGACCGATCACCGACTGGTGCAGGAGCACCTGGTTCAGCACGCTTCCGAGCACGTAGCGGTAGCCCTCGCTCTTGACGGCGACCTCGACCGCCTCGGAGATCGCGCAGCCGAGCGAACCGGTCGTGCCGGGGTGCGCCGCAAGGATCTTGCGTCCGACCTCGGTCTCGGTCGAGGGGGACGGAGTGACCGACGCGCCGTAGGTGCGCATCACTTCGCGGCGGAAGGGTTTCTGCTCATAGGAAACCTTGACCATGAAGACCTTGCAGTCGAGGTCGAAGAACGAGCAAGCCATCGAGAGAGCGGTGCCCCACTGGCCGGCTCCGGTTTCGGTCGTCACGCCCTTGAGCCCCTGCTTCTTCGCGTAGTACGCCTGCGCGATCGCGGAGTTCAGCTTGTGGCTCCCGCTGGTGTTGTTGCCCTCGAACTTGTAGTAGATCTTTGCCGGGGTGCCGAGTTTCTTTTCCAGGAAGTACGCCCGCACCAGCGGCGAGGGACGGTACATCTTGTAGAAGTTGTAGATCTCATCCGGGATGTCGATAAAGGGGGTCGTGTTGTCGAGTTCCTGCTTCACGAGTTCCGAGCAGAAGACCGGCTCGAGTTCCTCGGCGGTCATCGGTTTCCCGGTCCCGGGATTGAGCAGGGGCGCCGGCTTGTTCTTCATATCGGCGCGCAGGTTGTACCATTGTTTCGGGAGTTCGCTTTCGTTCAGGTAGATCTTGTAGGGGATCTTGGTTTCTGCCATGGTTTCTTTCCTCCGTTTTTTCTCTTTCGTTTCCGTCTCGTGTCGGGCAACGGGCGGAACGAAAAAAACAAGACCCGTCCCCGATTTTGCCGGGACAGGTCTGAATACTACCTGCGGTGCCACCCTGCTTGACGCTTTCGCGCCCACTTTTGCATACGTGAATATGCCGACGTTTGATGACGGAGCGTCCGCTCCGGCTCGCATACTCGCCTCTCGGCTTTCCGTTCGCCCTCGGAAGTCCATTCGATCCCGCTCTGTCTGTCGCGATCCCAGCACCCGCGGCTCTCTTTGAGACGATCTCGGAATTTACTTACCCTTCCTCATCGGTTTACTTGATTGTAGCACACCGCTTTTCGCTTGTCAAGGGGTTTTTCCAAAAAAGTTTTTTCTTGCCAGACGGCAAAGACGAAGCCCGGCTCCCGCGGGGGAACCGGGCTTGCCGTTGCCGGTTGGTCGACGGTCTTGACCAAGAGAAACGAGGCAGGATTTGGCGTTTTCGTTCTCGTCGGCGTAGTAGACTACGACAGAGAGCGAAAACGGCAAAAGGCAAGACAGGGCGGGCATTTCTGCCCGCCCCTTATTTGCTTTTACGAGCAGCCGGCTTAACCGTTTGTTCCCGGCAACCGAACTTCTCAGTTCTTCTTGCCTTGCCGATGCTGCCCGTTTGTCGACGGTCACTCGATCGGAAGCGACTGCTTCTCGACCGGCTGCGTCTGCTTCTTCGGCAGCGTCACTTTCAGGACGCCGTTGTCCAGTTTCGCTTTGATGCCGTCGCGCTCGATCTCCGAAACGTCGAACGACCGGCTGTACGAACCGTAGGAGCGTTCGCAGCGGATATAGTCGCCCTGTTTCTCCTTGTCCTCGTACTCCGAGTGCCGCTCGGCACGGATGGTCAGGACGTCGCCCTCGAGGTCGAGGTGGATATCCTCCTTTGCAAAGCCCGGCAGATCGGCCTCAACGAGGTACTTGTCGCCCTGATCCCGGACGTCGGTCTTGAACTCCGCAAGTTCCGCGCCGCGGAAGAACCCGTCGAACGGGTCGTTGAACAGCCGTCTTTCCATTTCGCGCATCTCGCGGAACGGGTTGTAGGTCACGTCATTCTGATTTTTCCGATAAGGGGTAAGTCCGAACATAATAATCCCTCCTTTGTTCGCGTCTTTTCCCTTCCGCCTCTCTCATTTCCCCGGTGAGACGGAACCGGAACCGGATCTTATCTTGCCCATCGGGCATCACCTCGGTTTCTTTCCGATTTCTGTTTATAGTATACCTCGGAATATTGCAAAATATGTGAACGAACGTTGCAAGAATTGTAAATCTTAGCACTCGCGCGTCAAGAGTGCTAACAGCCGGAGCGGCTCCCCCGGCGGGGGCGGAACTTGCGCCAAACAGATTGACAAAAAAGAAACGAACATTTATAATTAGTATGTATCAAAACGACCCCTGCCCGAGAAAGGAAACCCGATGATGAAGACCGACCGGCTGTCCCTCTGTATCCTGACGTTTTTGCTCTCGCTGTGCCTGCTTCTGCCGCTCGTATCCTGCGGCGAAACGCCCGCCGATACGGCACAGACGACGGTCGCGGCGACAGTCGCGGCGACGACGGCGGAA
Source organism: uncultured Clostridia bacterium (assembly GCA_946404035.1). GTDB lineage: Bacteria > Bacillota > Clostridia > Oscillospirales > CAG-272 > UBA1740. The sequence goes on from CAMJCC010000026.1 coordinate 7,319, forward strand.
CCGGCGAAATATACCGTCCGTCTGAACGCCCCCGCGAGCACGGCGATCCACACCGACTTGCAGGCGTCGTACCTTGCCGACAAGGACCCGCTTACGATCAAGAGTTATATGCGGTCGGCGTACTCCGCGCAGTCGGTCAACTTCGACGACAGTCCGGGAACGATCGAACTCAGCCGCCCGGCGGCGATCAAGTTGACCTGGGAGGTCGAGACCGATCAGCCGGAAAGCGATATCGTTGGGTACACGCTCTCGCTCTGGCGCGAAGCCGCGCCCGACGCCGCGCTGACGGCGACCTTCTCCAAACTGATCAAGGAATATGGTCTGATCAACGCTCTGATCGGCGAGACCTACTGCTGGACCATCACCGTGATCGACAAAGACGGAAAGAACTACGCCTCCCAAGTCGGGCGCTTTACGACCGAGGACCAGGCGCCGCGAAATATTTACGTCGACGGCGTGACCAACGTCCGGGATCTCGGCGGCTGGAAGACCGCGGACGGCGGACGCATCCGGCAGGGTCTTCTATTCCGCGGCGCGCGGATCGTGGAAAACAGCAACGCCCTGAAAGTTCTGATCACCGGGAAAGGGATCAAGACCATGCGGGACGAACTCGGGATCAAGTCCGAGATCGACCTCCGGCTGACCGAGAAACTCGGCGGGCTGTCGGCGTCGGCGCTCGGGAAAACGGTGACCTTTTACTCCCGCCCGATGTCCGACGACTACAACCTGATGTTTTCCGACCCGGATAACCTGAAAAACATCCGCAACGTCTTTGCTCTATTGGCGGACGAGAACAACTATCCGATCTTTTTCCACTGCTCTGCCGGTCTTGATCGGACGGGGCTGATCGCGTGGCTGGTCAACGGGCTGTGCGGCGTGTCGGAAGAGGATCTGTGGCGCGATTATCTCTTCTCCAACTTCGGCAAAACGAAGCACTCCAGAAGCACCGGGATCAGGAGCGTTTACGTCGACAAACTGAAAACGGGGGGCGGACAAACCTACGCCGAACAGATCTATAACTACCTGAAAAACACGGTCCGGGTCCCCGCCTCCGACCTGGATGCGGTCATCCGCATTATGAAAGAACCCGCCGGAAACTGATTTCATCAAGGGAGGAACGCTATGAAACGACTTCTTTCGGTTTTTGCCCTGCTCGCGCTGCTCTGCCTTGCCGGTTGCTTTGAGGGAACGACCGAGGGGACCAAAGCGGCGACCACGCCCAAGACCGAGGCGGCGCACGTCCATCAGTTCACGGAGCGCGTCCAGGACGACGCGTACCTGGCGGAACAGCCGGTCTGCGGACAGCAGCGGATCTACTACTATTCCTGCGCGTGCGGCGAGTGCGGCACGCTGGTATTTGCCGGCGACGTCGAGCCCCACGCCTACAGCGTGACGGTCACCGACGCGGGTCTGATCGAGCAAGCCAAGTGCACCAACCCGGGCTGCGGGCACGTGGAACAGGTGAACGTCAAACTCCCCACGCTCGGAACGTTCCGGGGCGCGTTCTCCTGCTCCGACAGCGCCTACAAGGACGTGGACAGCGCCAAGATCTTCTGGTACGATAAATGCGAGAGCGCCGATTTCGACAGCTACTGCCGGTTCCTGCAGTCCGCCGGATGCGGGCAGACGGCGACCTACACGATGGGAAGCAACCGCTACGCCCTGTATAAACGCGATACGTTCACGGTCTACCTGTCCTATCTCTCGACCGAAAAGGCGATCCGCATCTACGTCGGGCGCTCGGACGACCTGATCCCGGACAAGATCTACCGGGGCGAAGAGACCGCGCTCGTTCAGCCCGCCCTCTGGCAGATCGACGTGGACTGCAAAGCGGCGGAAGACAACGGCGGGATGTCCTACGTCCTCCAACTCTCCGACGGCAAATTCATCGTGATCGACGGCGGATACGATACCGAGGAGGACGCGGCCTCGATCTACAAGATCCTCTCCGAAAACAAGCCCGCGGAACACGAAAAGCCCATCATCGCCGGGTGGTTCCTTACCCACCTGCACATCGACCACGTCGGGGCGCTCCGCAGCTTCGCGACGAACTACCGGGACAAGGTCGAGGTCGAGGGGTTCTACTACAACTTCCCCTACGTCAAAATCAGCGACATCTGGCCGTCCAACAACAAGGCGTGGGAGGAGCGGATGGCTTCGTTCGAGGGCGCGACCCTCTACCGCAAACTGCACAGCGGGATGCAGTTCGCCTTTTCGGGAGCGACGGTGACGATCCTCTGCACGTTCGAGGACGTTTACCCCCTCTCGTTCAACAGCGGGAACGACACCTCCACCGTTTTCAAGATCGACGTCGCGGGGCAGTCGATCCTGTTCCTTGCCGACGCCGAGTACGGCGAGAGCGACCGGATGGTCAACCTCTCGCAGGACGTATTGAAAGCGGACGTTTTGCAGTACGCGCACCACGGCTACGACAAGCAGTGCCGGAGCAACCTCTACGAAAAGATCGCCCCCGAGACCGTGCTCTGGCCGATGCCGATCGTCAACTGGCGGGACGGCGACGGCGAGGTCTTCCGCCCCCGGTACGAGGGCACGTCGTCCAACAGCCACAAGGAAAACGAGTGGATCCGCAACGCGACCGGAGTGAAGAAGATCATCGTGATGGCGGAGGGAACGACCAAACTGGCTCTTCCCTACGTACCGACGGGAGCGCGCAACGCCGACTACAACGCGCTCTACCGGGCGCAACGCGCGAAGAACTGACGCAAAAACCTCGCACGCGGGCGCGACGCGCCCGCGTGCGTGCGTGCGGGCATTTTTACAAAAAAAGTTCTTGACAAAACCGACCTTTCCGTTTATAATATTGTTTGCTTGTCGGTTCGGCACGCTCGAACTATGCGGATCATATCCGCTTTCATAAACTCGAATAAGGAGGTATAGATCGATGAAGAGGACCTACCAGCCCAAGAAAAGACAGAGATCCAAAGAGCACGGTTTCCGGAAGAGAATGGCTACCTCGAACGGCAGAAAAGTTCTGAAAAGAAGACGCGCAAAGGGCAGAGCACAGCTCACCTATTGAGAGCAAAGACAAACCTCCGATCACCGCCCTTCGGTATGATCGGGGTTTTTCTTTGCCGGCTGACCGCACCGGCGACGGCGCAAAAAAAGGAACGGTGATCACTTGAAATTCAAAGCGATCTGCGAAAACCATCTGTTTTCCAAAGCGTACGCGAAAGGCAAGCGTTTCGTGACCCCCGCCCTCGCGGTCTACCTGCTCCCCGATTATGCGGCGGACCGACTGCAAAAAGCGCACCCGGAGAAGATCCGGGTCAATCGGATCGGTCTGACCGTTTCGAAGAAGATCGGAGGAGCCGTCGTCCGCAACCGGACCAAACGGATCATCCGCGAGGCGTACCGCCGCGTGATACGGGAAAACACCGTCCGCGTCGGGTATCTCATCGTGATCGCCGCGCGTGAACGCGCGACGGTGAAAAAGAGCGACGAACTCGTCCCCGAGCTCACGCTCGCGTTTCAAAAGTTGGGACTGATCTCCCAAGGTACGAAATGAAACACGTTTGTATCGGACTTATCAAACTATATCAAAAAGCGATCTCCCCCCTCAAACCGCCCTGCTGCAGGTTTTATCCGACCTGCTCTGCCTACGCCGTAACGGCGTTTCAAAAACGAGGCTTTTTCGTGGGACTGGCGCTTACCGTCTGGCGCATTCTGCGCTGCAACCCCTTCTGCCGTCCGGGTTACGACCCGGTGCCGGAAAAGGGCTGGCGGAAAAAGTACCCCAAAGTCCCCTTTGACAGGATGCAGGAGAGATCGAACGACGGCGCCCTGAACGCGCCCGCCGTAGAACAGGATTGAAACGATGTATAAATTTTTCGGTAACATTCTGAACCTTTTCAACAGCTGGACCGGCAACTATATGCTGGCGCTGCTGTTGTTCGCCCTGATGGTCAAGATCATTCTGATCCCGCTTGCGATCATGCAGCAGAAGAACCAGATCAAGGGCGCCAAACTCCGCCCCAAGATGCTTCTGATCGAGAAAAAGTACGCCGGACGGAACGACCAGGTCACCCTGAAGAAGAAACAGGCGGAGATCATGGAACTCCAGCAAAAGGAGGGCTACTCCGCTCTTTCGGGTTGCCTGCCGCTCCTGATCCAGTTCCCGATCATCATCATTCTGTATCGCGTGATCCAGAAGCCGCTGACCTACGTTTCGCATCTCGGTTCCGACCTGCTTGCCAAGATCGCCGAGGCAATCGGGTACACCGGCAAGTATTCCGCGTCCGAGATCGAGTTTTTCTCGCAGATCAAGCAGAACATGGGCGCCGCGCAGACGGCGTATGCGGAGGCCGGCGGGACCGGGCTGCTCTCCGACGTGCTCCCGAAGATGTCGTTCTTCGGCGCGGACCTGACGCTTCGTCCCTATTTCTGGAGCATCCTGCTCCTGATCCCGGTGCTCAACTTTGCCTTCGGCGTTCTGACGATGAAGATCTCGAAGAAGCTGAGCGGCAATATGGCGCAGATGACGGCGCAGACCCAGGACCAGAAGATCTCCGGCGGCATCATGGAATGGATGATGCCGGTGCTCTCGCTCTGGTTCGCGTTCATCCTCCCCTCCGCTCTCGGCGTGTACTGGCTCTACCAGTCGGTGCTCAGCATCCTGCAAATGCTGATCCTGGCGAAAGTGATGCCGATGCCGAAGTATTCCAAGGAAGAGATGGAACAGATCTTAAAAGAACTGAAGAAAAAGCAGACCGAGCGCCCCGCGTACTCCGGCTCGTCCTCCTCCTACTCGGGCGACCGTCCGCGTTCGCTCCATCACATTGACGACGACGACGAGTTCCCCGAGGACAAGAAGCCGTCCGGGCCGTCGAACAACCAGCGCAAAAAGCGCACCCGTCCCGCCCCCGCCGCCTCCGACAAGAAACTGAAGCCCGAGGACTTTGCAAAGCCCGCGGAACCGGAGGAGATCGCGGAAACGCCGGTCGGCGAGGCAGAGGAAAAGACCAACGAAACGCCGGATCTCGAGGATCTGGTGAACGCGATCGGTACGGACGACGAGCCCGCCGCCGACGAAAAAGAAAACTGATTGGAGGATCAGATCCGTGATCAAAGAAGTCATTGCGTCCGGTAAGGACGTTTCGGAAGCCAAGGAACTCGCCCGCACCCTGCTCGGCGCGGACGAACTCGCAGACGTACAGTACGAGATCCTGCACGCGGGAAGCAAGGGGATCTTCGGCGTGATCGGCGTGAAACCCGCAAAGGTCCGCGCCTACATCGAACTGCCCGACGACGCGCCCCGGCGCGAGCCGCAGCGTGACCGTCAGGCGCGCGAGAACCGCCCCGAGCGGCAGAACAACAACCGCCCCGAGCGGAGCAACCAGCCCCGCCAGAAGAACGGGCAGGGACAGAGACGCCCGCGGAACGAGGAGCGCATCCCGCGCGAGAACCCCAATCCGCAGCCGCCGAAAAAGCGCAGCGAAGTGATCCCGGAGGATCAGGTGAAGCTCGAAAAGATCGAGGCGGCAAAGGGCGAGGACCGCTCGCTGGATCTGGTCAACACCCTGATCGCCGATCTCGGCATCGACGCGACCGCCACCCTCTACTCGACCTCCGACGGCGCGCGCCGGATCGTGATCTCGGGCGAGGGCGCCGCGAGTTTGATCGGGCACCACGGCGACACGCTGGACGCCCTGCAGTATCTTGCCAATCTCGCCTGCGCGCAGCTCAACTCGAAAGGTGAGCGCGACCACAGCCGCGTGACCATCGACATCGAGGGCTACCGTGCGAAACGCGAGGGCGCGCTCCGCGCCGTCGCCCGCCGGATGGCGGAGAAAGCCAAGCGCACCCACCGCAACGTGATGCTCGAGCCGATGAGCCCCTACGAGCGCCGCATCATCCACGACGAGGTGAGCGGGATCGAGGGCGTGACGACCTCGTCGGTCGGCTCCGACAACAACCGCCGCGTGGTGATCTACTTCGAGCGGAAAGCGGAGAACGCCGTCCGTGAGAAAGAACCGGTCAGCGAACCCGTGCCCGAGACCGAGAGCAAACCCGAATTCGAGATCGAGATCGAAGAGGAAGACGAGATCGAGACCGAGACCGAGATCGGGACCGAAGCGGGTGCGGACGTCTCGTCGGTGTCCGACGAGGGCGACGACGCGACCGAAGAAACGTCCGAGGAAGAAAACCCGGACGGCGATCCGGCGTGATCGGGCACGTCGGCACCGTAACAGCCATATCGACCCCGCCCGGCAAGGGCGGGGTCGCCGTTATCCGGGTGTCGGGCGACAACGCCCTGGCTGTCGCGGAAAAGTGTTTTGTTCCGAAGAACGGAAAACCCCTGTCCGCTCAAGCCCGGCGGGCGGTGTACGGGAACATATTGCTTGACGGAGAGATCATCGACGACGGTCTGCTCCTCTACTTCCCCGCGCCGAACTCCTATACTGGCGAGGACGTAATCGAACTGTCCTGTCACGGCGGGCCGCTGCTGACCGGGATGGTGCTGGAGGCGACGCTGAAAGCCGGCGCCGTCCCCGCCCCCGCGGGAGAGTTCACGCGCCGGGCGTACCTGGCGGGCAAACTCTCGCTCTCGGACGCCGAGGCGATCGGGCTGGCGATCGACGCGGTCACGCGGGCGCAGGTCCGGCTCTCCGCGTCGCGGGACCGGCTGAGGGACGCGATCGGGGAGATCCACGACCGTCTGATCACCCTGCTCTCGTCGCTCTACGCCGGGATCGACTATCCCGACGAGGACCTTGCCGACCTGTCGCAAAACGAGGTCGCGGAGGGCGTGAAAGCGATCCTTGCCGACCTGACCAAACTGCGCGACACCTACCGCACGGGACGCGCGATCAGCGTCGGGCTCCCCGCCGTGATCGCCGGAAAACCGAACGTCGGGAAGAGCGCGGTCTTCAACCGCCTGCTCGGCGAGGACGCGGCGATCGTCACCGAGATCCCGGGAACCACCCGGGACGTTCTGGAACACCCGCTGTCGGTCGGGCGCGCCCTGCTCCGGCTGGCGGATACCGCGGGACTGCGCGACACGTCCGACCCGGTCGAGAGCATCGGGGTCGACCGCGCGAAAAAGCGGATCGGAGAGGCGGAGGTGCTGCTGCTGGTCTTCGATACCTCGCGCCCGCTCGAAGCCGAAGACCGCGAACTGCTGGCGCAGGCGAAAGATTTTTCCGGCGTCGCGGTGTTGCTTCTGAACAAGAGCGACCTGTCCGCCGCGTGGGACGAAAGCGCCCTGCCGGAGGGGTCGCCCGCCGCGTTTTGCGTTTCCGCAAAAACCGGCGAGGGTTTCGACGCTCTGAAAGAATACCTGTCGAACGAACTGACCGACGGGGACCTCTCGCTCGGGGAGGACGCCATCGTTGCCAGCGCGCGGCAATCCGCCGCTCTCTCCGCCGCCTGCGACGACCTTGCCGCTTGCCTTGACGCGCTGACGGGCGGGGTCCCGATCGACGCCGCCGCGTCTATGGCGGAGACGGCGCTCGCTTCGCTCTCCGAGGTGGACGGGCGGACGGTCTCGGGCGAGATCGTGGACGAGATCTTTTCGCATTTCTGCGTCGGAAAATGAAAGGGGACGGAGTATGACCGAGGGAAAACGCTTTCAGAAAAACGACGGCGGCTTCACCTGCCTTCATTGCGGGCGGGAGGTGCCGCCCCTCGGCTATACTTCGCGGAACCACTGTCCCTACTGCCTTTGGTCGCTGCACGTCGACGTTCAGCCCGGCGACCGCGCCAACCCGTGCGGCGGGCTTCTCCGTCCGATAAGGACCGAGCCCGACCCGAAAAAGGGGTTCGTGATCGTGCATCGGTGCGAAAAGTGCGGCGAGACCGTGCGCTGTAAAGCCGCCCTGCGGGGCGATACGCCGGATAATAACGACCTGTTGATCAAATTGACCGCCGGCAACTGAAAACCCGGGGACGCATACCGTCCCCGGGTCCTTTTTTCTCCCGTTTCTCAAAGCAAATCGAACCGACAACGCCGCGTTTTTGCAAACTTCCTTATTCAAGGAAGTTTTTTGCTCCACTTTCTTTCAAGAAAGCGGACGCATCTCCCCCTACATCACTCTCCGCAACACGTCCTCCGCCAGGTCGTTATCGGGCAGGGCGAGATAGATCACCCAGACCCCGCGGCGCCAGACGACGGGATCGACGGCGGCGGAAACGTCGACCTCCGCGCGCATCCGACGGACGGTCTCGCAGCGCAGAACGCACAGCCCCTCCACCTCCCGTGCCCCGGCGCGGTCGACGCACCGAAAAAAACCGCACTCGTAGAACGTCGTGCCCGACGCCCCGAGGCAGATCACAAACGACGCGATATCCTCCCGGTCGTCGCTCCCGTCCGGGCGGCTGAACAGGAAATTGAAATCCGCGTCCGACAAGTACCCCTCGTCGTTCTGCCCCGCCTCGCTGTCAAACGTCAGATGCGGCGGCATCGGATACCGCGCGGCAAAGGCGGCGTACACCTCCCGCGGCGTCCCCTCCCCCCGCCCGCAGGACGGGAGCGAAAGCAGAAGCATAACCGGGAGCAGAAACAAAGAAAGCAAACGGGAACAACGCAAAAAAACCGCCCCCTTCCCGTACATTGTATGGAAAGGGGGCGCGTTTCATGCCCGAAGGGCAATTCACGACGCTTTGCGTCAATCCATGCGTTCGCAGAACGCAATTCACGACGGCGAAGCCGTCAATTCATTAAAACAAGTGATGAAATGCGCTCCGCGCATGAATTGCACTGCGAACGCATGAATTCTCGCCGGGCGGCGCCCGGCTCCGTGAATTGAAAAACGCCCGTGAACGGGCGTTTTTCATTCGGTCGTTCCGACCGTGAGATAGACCACCTCAAACGGAGTGCCGATGCGGGGGACGCGGACGTCGTTGGCAAGTCCGCGCGAAACGGCGAGCCGCCCCTCGTAGACCCCCGCCGTGTAGCGCGGGAACAGCCCCTGCCCGGGGGCGAACAATCCGTGGCGAAAGATCGCCCACTGCCCGCCGTGCGCGTGGCCCGAGACCGTCAGGTCGATCGGCAGGGCGCGGATATATTTCGGATAGTATTCCGGGTGATGCGAGATCAGGATCTTGTAGCCCGGGAGCGCCGCGAAATCCGACAAGAATTGCAGGTCGGGGACCTTGCCGGTATAGTGCGCCGAGCGCAGCCCGCCGATGACGATCCCGCCGGGCAGGGTGCGGTAGGTCGCGTCCAGTTCGACGACGCCCGCCGCCGCCAGCGCCCGGTCGACCTCCTCCGTCGGCGTGTGGTCGTGATTGCCGCGGCAGTAGAAGACCGGGACGCCCGCGGGCAGCCCCGCCAAAAGGGTCAGGGCGGCGGCATAATCGAAGGGGTTGCGCGGCGGGCTCTCGTAAAAGTCCCCCGCGATCAAAATCAGGTCGGGCGGATCGGTTTGCAAAATCGAAACGACCTCCCCCGCCGGTCCGCGGTGCAGGTCCGCGATCAGGGCAAGGCGAAGACCCGCGCCGCCCGACGCGACCCGGTATTCGGTTTTCTTTACCGGCACGTCGATCCCCCCTTTCCCCTTTTTCTATCAGTATATCCCATTCTCCGAAAAATGTCAACAATCCCTTGACAAGACGGGCAAAGATACGATACAATAAAAGCAGGACGGGCGGCGTTCGCGCCCCGCTCCAATTCCCCGGATCACTCCGGCAGAAGAAAGGAAAACCGTAACATGAAGAAATGGAAATGCACCATCTGCGGCACGATCGTCGAGGGCGACGTCCCGCCCGAAAAATGCCCCGTCTGTAAGGTCCCGGGCGAGAAATTCGTCGAAGTGACCGAGGAAGCCGACTGGGCGACCGAGCACGAGGTCGGCGCCCTGAAAGACGTTCCCGCCGATATCATCGAGGGGCTCCGCTCCAACTTTACCGGCGAATGCAGCGAGGTCGGTATGTACCTGGCGATGGCGCGCGTCGCCTACCGCGAGGGCTATCCCGAGATCGGGCTGTACTGGGAGAAAGCCGCGTACGAGGAAGCCGAACACGCCGCGAAATTCGCCGAACTGCTGGGCGAGGTCGTGACCACCTCGACCAAAAAGAACCTGGCTATGCGCGTCGCCGCCGAAAAGGGCGCGTGCGAGGGCAAATTCGAACTTGCCAAGAAAGCAAAGGCGCTGAACCTGGACGCCATCCACGACACCGTCCACGAAATGGCAAAGGACGAGGCACGCCACGGCAAGGCGCTCGAGGGCCTGCTCAACCGCTACTTCAAATAAGGAGGACACGCGGATGAAATACGTTTGCCCCTGCGGCTACGAGTACGACGAAACGAAGGGCGATCCCGATAACGGCATCGCTCCCGGCACCAAGTGGGAGGACCTCCCCGACGATTACGTCTGCCCCGTCTGCGGACTGGGCAAAGACCTTTTCGAGAAAGCGTAAAAACGACGGGCGCTCATTCGAGCGCCCGTTATCTCACGGTTCGCCGCCCGGCGAACCATATCGCGCGGGCAAACGCCCGCATATCGCGCCGCTTTGCGGCATATCGCGAAAGAGCCGCGGATCCCCCGCGGCTCTTTCATTTTTCCAACCCGCCCCCCTATAAAACGACGCCCGCGGCAACCGTCGCGGGCGTCCCGTCACGTTTGCCGTCCGGGGACGGCAAACACTTCACTTTCCGCTTACGGATATTCAGTCCAGATCGTCGGTCCGCAGATCGTCGACAAACGAAGACGCGCCGTACAGCGTGCAGCCGTTGAACCGATCCCCGGGATAGAGCGTCTCGAAACCGACGTCGTTTTCCCGGCATACCTCCCCGGTGACGGGGATCTGGATCAAAAACTTTTTATCGCACTCCCCGAACTCGTATCGGGTGTTGACGAAGCGCCGGAAGATCGTACGGTCCCCGATCCGGACGC
>CAMJCC010000027.1 GCA_946404035.1 uncultured Clostridia bacterium
TGCTCGGGCGGCGTGGAGTTGACCGGGAGGATCGACAGCGTGACCGTCACGGGGCAGGAGGGAAAAGACCGTGCGGCTGATTGATCGTCTGATCGGCTGGTATCAGATCCGGGCGGAGGGCGACGCGGCGAAGGCGTTGACGGACCTGCTTCTCTTTGAGAGCGTCCCTGCCGAGATCGTACGCGAGGGACCGAGGACGGTGGTTCGCATCGGACGCGCGGACGCAAAGCGCGTCCTGCGGCAACTGAACGAGCGTAACTGTACGGTGGAGCGCGGGGAACTGCAAGGGCTTCCGGCGTATATCCTGCGCTGTTTTAGACGTGCCGGCGTCCTTTCGGGCGTTTTATTGGCTTTTCTTTTCTTTCTGTTTGCGCGCGGGCGCGTCTGGTCGGTCGAGATCGAGGGGGACGGGTCGGTTGACGAGGATCGGATCCGGGCGGTCGTGGCCGCCGCCGGGCTTCGTCCCGGAATGGCGCTCCGGGATCTGTCCGCGGACGAAGTGGCGTCGTCATGTCTGCTACACGAGGAACTCTTTTCCTCGGTGAACGTGTCGGTTTCCGGGGTCAGCGCAAGGGTCGAGTGGATCGGGCGGAAGAGGGGACCAAGCACCCCGGCTTCCGTGATAGGCGAGGGGGTGAACCTGGTCGCCTCGTGCGACGGCGTGATCGTTTCGGTCCAGCCGACCTGCGGGACCGCTGCCGTCGTACCCGGTCAGACGGTACACAAGGGAGATCTTCTGATCAGCGGGGTCAATAAGGGGGGCGCGGTCAAGGCGGACGGCGTGGTCCTTGCCAAAGTGACGGGAGAGTTCACGGCGACGGCGGCGCAAAGCGTGACAGTAACGCAAGTCACGGGGAGAAAACCGGTCAGTTTCGGGGTCAAAATGTTCGGGGAGGAACTGTTCTCGTTCGGGCATGGGGCGGACAGCGTATCGGAAACCGAACTGACCCTGCCCGGCGGGGTGGTCCTGCCGTTTTCGATCTGCGTCGGGTACGCTCACGAAAAGACGGAAACAACGGTTTCAAGGACAGAGCGTGAAACGGCGGAAGCCGCGTTCCGTCGCCTCGGGTGGATGGTCCGAGAGGCGCTTGCCGGCGGGGAACTTTTGAAAAAAGAGGTTTTGGGCGCGTTTGGCGCGGGCGGATACTCTGCGACGGCGAAGACCGAATATTTGATAAATATCGCCGAACCCCTTGCATTTACCGTCCAAAACGAGTACAATAAATAGTGGAATAATATAAAAAAGATAGGAGCGCTTATGCCCGAAAAAATCGTCACAACGTCATCGGAGGCGGTCACCTCCGTCATCTTCGGCACCTGCGACGAAAACGTCAAGGCGATCGAGGAAAAATTCGGCGTCCGGATCGCAAACAAGGGCGCGAACCGGAACGGAACGGGGGACGCCATCCTCGTCACCGGTCCGAGCGCGGACGGCGTTCGTCTTGCATCAGAAACGCTCGAATATCTGAAACGCATGACGGCGGATGGCGACACGCTCTCGGAGGGGAGCGTCGCCTACGTTATCTCGTCGGTCGAGAGCGGAGAGGCGGAGGACCTCGGGTCGCTTTCCGACGTGATCTGCGTAACCATGAAAGGAAAACCCATCCGCCCGAAGACCGTCGGGCAGAAAAAATACGTCGACGCGATCAAAAAGAATACCGTGACCATCGGCGTCGGACCCGCCGGGACGGGCAAGACATTTCTTGCCGTCGCGATGGCGGTCGAGGCGCTCAGAAATAAAAAAGTCTCGCGCATCATCCTGACCCGTCCCGCCGTCGAGGCGGGCGAGAAACTCGGCTTTTTGCCGGGGGATCTGCAGAGCAAGATCGATCCCTACCTCCGCCCGCTCTACGACTCCTTGCACGATATGTTCGGCGCCGAGAACTATCAGCGGCATCTGGAGCGCAACACGATCGAGATCGCGCCGCTCGCCTATATGAGAGGTCGGACGCTGGACGACAGCTTCATTATCCTTGACGAGGCGCAGAACACGACGGCGGAACAGATGAAGATGTTTCTGACGCGTCTTGGCAACAATTCACGGATCGTCGTGACCGGCGACCCGAGCCAGACCGACCTGCCGTTCGGAAAAAAGAGCGGACTTGCCGTCGCGACCAAGATCTTAAAAGGCATCGAGGGCATCGCGGTGCATCAGTTCACCGAGCGCGACGTGGTGCGTCATCCGCTGGTGCAGAAAATCATCACGGCGTACGACAAATACGAAAGAGAACGGAAAAACGAAACGGCGCACACGTTCTCGGCACGCCGGTTCCAGGAGGACAGAAAATGAAGAAGACGGTCCATTATCGCGTGCCGGGGCAGTCGCTGAAGATCGATTTCTCCGCCGTCAATATCCCGCTCAACGTCGGTTTCGCCCTGAAAAGCGCGGTGCGCACGGCGGTCGCGGCGACCCTGAAGCACGAGGAGTTCTTCCGCGACGCCGAGGTCTCGGTCACGTTCTGCGACGACGCGCACATCCGCACGCTGAACGCGGAATACAGAAAAAAGGACGCGCCGACCGACGTTCTGTCTTTTCCCATCTACGAAAAGGGAGAGGCGTACCAGACGCCCGATACCCCGGTCCTGCTCGGGGATATCGTGATCTCTCTCGAACGAGCGAGAGAACAGGGCGAGAAGATCGGCAACACGCTGGAGCAGGAGGTCTCGTTTTTGACCGTCCACTCGACGCTCCATCTGCTCGGCTACGATCACGAGACCTCGCAAGAGGATGAAAACGATATGTTCGCCCGCCAGAAAGAGATCGTGAAAGAGATCCGCGACGGATCGTGGGAATGATCCAGCAAAGGAAAGGAACAAGATGAAGAGAACGGCGTTTATTGCCATCGTAGGGCGTCCGAACGTGGGGAAGTCCACCTTGCTCAACGCGATCCTCGGCGAGAAGATCGCCATCACGTCCAAACGCCCGCAGACGACGCGCAACCGTATCACGGGTATCCATACGGTCGGGGAGGACCAGTTCGTCTTTCTCGATACGCCCGGCGTGCACCGTCCCCGGACCAAACTGGGGGATTATATGGTGAAGACCGCAACCGGGGCGCTCGGCGACAGCGACGCGGCGATCCTGGTCGTGGAGCCGCGCGGCTCCGTCGGCGAGATCGAGGACGAGATCATCAAACGGATCGAGGGGTCGAAGACCCCCGCCGTCCTCGTCATCAATAAGGAAGATACCGCGAATGCGGGCGAGATCGCCAAGACCATCGAGGCGTACGCCGCGCGCTTCGATTTTGACGCCGTGGTCCCGATCTCGGCAAAGAACAAGCGCGGGATCGACGCCGTGCTCTCGGAATGCGAACGGTATCTCACCGAGAGCGTCTGGTTTTTCCCGGAGGATCAGATCACCGATATGCCCGAGCGGCAGATCGCCGCCGAGATCATCCGCGAAAAACTCCTGCGTACCTTAAACGAAGAGATCCCGCACGGGACCGCCGTCACAATCGAGGAGTTCCTTGAAAAGAACGATCTGGTCCGCATCCGTGCCGAGATCTTCTGCGAAAAGCAGAGCCACAAGGGGATCATCATCGGGAAGAACGGCGCGACCCTGAAAACCATCGGCTCCCATGCGCGGGAGGATCTGGAACGCTTCCTCGGCGTCAAGGTCTTCCTCGATCTGTGGGTCAAGGTCAAGGAGAATTGGAGGGACCGTTCCTCGCTGCTCTCCAACTTCGGATACAGGGAAGACGGCAAATGAAACTGACAGAGGTAAAGGCGCTGGTCATCCGGACGACCGACCTTTCGGAAGCCGATCGGCTGATCCGCCTCTATTCAGACCGTCTGGGCGTGATCTCCGCCTACGCGAACAACAGCCGTTCGCTGAAAAGCCGGTATATGGCTGCGTCGCAGCTCTTTTGCTACGGAAACTACGTCCTGTATCAAAAAGGGGACAAGTACTGGGTGCGCGAGGTCGAACTCGAAAACAACTTCTTCGGGTTGCGCAGTTCGATCGCAAAGACCGCGCTCGCGTCCTATTTCTGCGACGTCCTCTCGGAGGTCGGGACGACCGATCCCGACGTTTCGCTTTTGCGCCTGATCTTAAATTCTCTTTACGCTCTCGAGCATTCGCTCGTGCCCGAAAGCCGCGTTAAACTCTGTTTTGAGATGCGGTGCGCCGCCGCGCTCGGCTTTGCGCCCGATCTTTCGGGATGTTCCGAATGCGGGAGCGACGAGGGGGAACTGTACCTCGACGTGCTGGGCGGGGTCTGCACCTGCCGCGAGTGCCGCGAATACGCCGCCTCGATCCGTCAGAAAGGCACGCTCATCACCGAGGGCGAGGAGGCGCGCCGCCCCGTCCTGATCCTTTCTCCCGGCGTACGCGCCGCGCTCCGCTACATCGCAGAGTGTCCCATCGAGCGCATCTATTCGTTCCGCGTGACCGACGCCGACGAGGCGGCGCTGTCGCTTTCCTCTGAGCAGTATTTGCTCCATCACCTCGGGCGCGGATTTGACACACTGAAATTCTATAAGGAAGTATCGGGTTAAACCGAACGAAGGAGTACCCGTTCAAGATGCCGTTCAGTCAGAAGACCCTTTCGACGCTTGAATACGATAAGATCATCGCGTCCCTTGCCGAGTGCTGTGCCACTGAGGGGGCGCGGGCTTTGGCGTACGCGCTTTTGCCCTCGGACGACCCCGAACTCGTCAAAAAAAGGCAGGATCGGTGCGCTGCCGCACGTCGTCTGATCGGGCATAAGGGCTATCCGCCGTTTACCGCGCCGGAGGACGTACTCTCGTCCTGCGACCGCGCCGACAAGGGCGCGACCCTCTCGACCGGGGAACTGCTCCATATCTCCGCGCTCCTGCATTCGGCGCGCGGCACGCTCGACTACCACAACGCCGACCGTCCCTTCGGCACGGCGCTGGACGAGCATTTCGCACGTTTGCAGATCGCGCGCCCTCTGGAGAGCGCGATCGACCGCGCCATCAAGGCGGAAGATATGATCGCGGACGAGGCGAGCCCCGCGCTTGCCGACATCCGGCGAAAGATCCGCCAGACCAACAACAAGATCAAAGATATCCTGCAAAGCTACACGGGAAGCACCCGTGCCGCTTATCTGCAGGACAACGTCGTCACGATGCGCAACGGGCGCTACGTCGTCCCGGTCAAGGCGGAGTATAAAAACGACGTCAAAGGACTGGTCCACGATACCTCCTCGTCGGGCGCCACGCTCTTTATCGAGCCGATGGCGGTCATCGAGGCGAACAATGAGCTGCGCACGCTCCAGTCGCGCGAGGAACGCGAGATCGAGCGTATCCTTGCCGAACTCTCCGCCGCGGTCTCCGAGCAGTCGGGCATCCTGCGGCTGGATTATCACACCATCACCGAACTGGCGTTCTATTACGCCGAGGGGTCTCTTGCCGATAAGATGCGGGCGAACCAGCCCGTCATCGCCGACGCGCCCCTGATCGATCTGAAACGCGCCCGTCATCCTCTGATCGACCCGAAAAAGGTCGTTCCGACCGACGTATCGCTCGGCGACGGGTACGATACGCTCATCATCACGGGTCCGAACACGGGCGGCAAGACCGTCACCTTAAAAACACTCGGTCTGTTCGTTCTGATGGCGCAGGCGGGCTTGCAGATCCCGGCGGAGGAGAGTTCCAGGATCGGGGTGTTTCGGGACGTACTGGCGGACATCGGGGACGAGCAGAGCATTGAGCAATCGCTCTCGACTTTCTCCTCCCATATGGTGAACATCGTCGGCATCCTCGGCAGCGTCGGGGAGGGGACCCTGGTCCTCTTCGACGAACTCGGCGCCGGGACCGACCCGATCGAGGGCGCGGCGCTCGCCGTATCCATTCTGGAGGAGGTCAGGCGCTCCGGCGCCAAGACCGCTGCCACGACCCACTACGCCGAACTGAAAGCGTACGCGCTGGAAACCGAGGGCGTGCAGAACGCCTCCTGCGAGTTCGACGTGGACACGCTCCGCCCGACCTATAAACTGATCGTCGGTACGCCCGGTAAATCCAACGCGTTCGCCATCTCGGAGCGGCTCGGGCTTCCCGAGAACGTCGTGAACGAGGCGCGGACGAGGGTCTCGAACGAAAACCGCCGCTTTGAGAACGTGATCGAGCGACTGGAAAGCGACCGGATCGCGATGGAACGCAACCGCGAACAGGCAGAGCGTCTGCGAGCCGAGTTCGAGCAGTTCAAGCGCGAGGCGGAAGAAAAATTGAAAGTGAAACTTGCCGCCTCCGAAAAGGAGATCGAAGCCGAGCGCGAACGCGCAAGACAACTCATCAACTCCGCCCGGGCGAACAGCGAGTTCGTTTTCAAACAGTTGGAGGATATCCGCAAAAAGCAGGAGAGCGGGCAGTTCGCCCGTGAACTTGCCGACGCGCGCGCCGCCGTCCGCGAAGCCCTGAAACGGAGCGACGACGTGTACTCCTCTTTCTCCGGCGACTACTCGCTCGACGAGGAGTACATTCCGCCCCGCCCCTACAAGGTCGGTGACGCCGTCTATCTCGTCCCGTATCACCAGGAGGGCGAGATCACGGCGCTGCCCGGCGCGGACGGGCTCTTTGGCGTTCGTTCGGGCATCCTGAAAGCCAAGATGGCGGGAAAAGACCTGCGTCTGCTTGACGGGAAGGTCAAAGAGGCGGTCAAAAAGAAAAAGCCGCCCGTTCCGCCGTCCGCCGGCGGGACGCAGAAGAAGACGGGGAAGACCGATTTCCACGTCGAACTCGACATCCGGGGTCGCTACGGCGACGACGGATGGGACGAGACCGACAAATACCTCGACCAAGCGGTGCTTTCGGGCATTCCGACGGTACGGATCGTACACGGCAAGGGGACCGGCGCCTTAAAAAAGGCGATCTGGGAGCACCTCAAAAACGATCGGCGCGTCAAATCTTTCCGCCTCGGCAACTACGGCGAGGGGGACAGCGGCGTCACGGTTGTGGAACTCAAATAAAAGCGGCGGCGAAGAGTGTTCTTCGCCGCCGCTTTCGTTTATTTCTCGGTTTCTTCAATCTTGGGCGCTTCGACGATCACGTTTTCGATCTCGCCCGCTTTGATCGCCGCAAACATCTGGTCGATCGTCTCGAACTTGACGTCGGAGGAGATCGCGCCGCGCCGGATCTGTTTGACGCTGTGGCAGTCGCTACCGTAAACGGCAGGTAAGGAGAACAGTTTGGCGTAGCCTTCTGCCAGTTCGTTTTCCTCGTCGGGACGGTTGGCGTTGAGTATTTCGACCGCGTCCACCTCTTTTGCGAGTTCGATGACGGTGGAGCCGGGCAACCGGAACGGATGCGCGTGGGTAACGTATCCGCCCTGACTATGTACCCAATCGACGTATTCTTTTACCCGCATCGACGTGATTTCGGGATGCGCGATCAGGGTTTCTGGGGATATACCGTAGGTCGGATAGTGGTTCCATCCGTTGGTTTTGCATTGGAACTCGTATCCGAACCAAACCTGAAGCCCGATCTTGTCGCCCTCATTCTTCGCGTCCTCGTAACCTTTTGCAAAAAGACGGATCTGTTCGTCCCAGGGAAGGTCAGGCGGGACGGCGCAGTTTCCGTTGAAGAAATGGTCGGTGACGATAAGGCCGGTATAGCCGAGATCGGCGTAGCGGCGGACGTGTTCGGCGCCGGTGGACTTGCCGCATTTGCTTCCTTGGACGGTGTGGAGATGGAGTTCGTAGAGGTGCTTTTTCATTGAATTGTCCTTCTTATGTAATAAATAAATGATAACTTGATTTTAACGGCGCGTTTGCGCTTTTTTCTTTTCGGTGCCGGAGGTGATCTTTTTCAGATAATCGACCTCTTCGTCGGTAAGGTACCGCCAACGCCCGACCGAAAGCCCGTTCAGTTTCAGTTGCCCGATCGACACGCGGTTCAGCCGTTTGACGGTCAGCCCCGCCGCTTCGCACATCCGGCGGATCTGCCGGTTGCGCCCCTCGTAAAGATCCATCCGCAACACCGTTCCCGTTTCGTCGGTGTGATGCAAGGTTACGTCAACGGGCAGAATGGGTTTCCCGTCAAGCTCGAGGGGTGAACGGAGGATCGCAAGTTGTTCAAGCGACACTTCGCCCGCCACCTTGACCCGGTAACTCTTCGGGACGCTGTGGCGAGGGTGGGTCAGTTTGTTGGCGAGATCGCCGTCGTCGGTCAGCAGCAGCAACCCCTCGGAGATCAGGTCCAGCCGTCCGACGGGATACACGCGGACGTGAACGCCGTTTAAGAGGTCGGTCACGCACTTGCGCCCTCTCGGGTCGGTCATACTGGTCAGATAGCCGCGGGGCTTGTTCAGCATGAGGTAAGTATACTCTTTTCGACGCGGACGGACGGGGTTGCCTTGATAGATCACGACGTCGTGATCGGGATCGATCTTATCGCCGAGCGACGCGACGCGTCCGTTGACCGTTACCTCTCCGGCTTCGATCGCCGCCTCCGCCGCGCGGCGTGAGGTCACGCCGCAGTCGGAGAAAAACTTTTGAATGCGGATCTTTTCCTTATCATTCATCCTTGAATTCGTCCTTTTCTTTCGAGGGACAGGTCCTGTTCCTCTGAAAGAGTGATAAACCGTAGTTGTGAAGCGCGATATGGTCGCGCCAGTCGTCCGGGTCGTTCAGCGTCACGCAGATCAAAAACGTTCCGTTACGGTCGACCGCACTGACCAGGCATCGCCCGCTCTTTTTCGTGAAGCCGGTCTTCACGCCGACGCAGTCGGGGAGCAGGGACAGGAGCTTATTGTGGTTGATAAGCACCCGTTTGCCGCCGTCAGGTGCGGGGATCGAGTAGCGCCGGGTCGATACGATCTCGCGAAACGTCGGGTCGTCGTACGCCGCCGAGGTGATCTGAGCCAGGTCGCGCGCGGAAGAGTAGTGGTCCGGATCGAACAGCCCGTGGGGATTTACGAAATGCGTGTCGGAGAGCCCGAGTTCTTCGGCGCATTCGTTCATTCTTTCAGCAAACGCTTCGACCGATCCATGCGTGAGCAAAGCGAGCGCCGTTGCGGCGTCGTTTGCGCTGGCGAGCAGGAGCCCGTAGAGCAGATCGCGGACTGAGAGCGTTTCGCCGGATTTAAGATACAGGGAAGACCCCTCGATCCCGCACGCCTCTTTCGGGACCGTCACGCTTCGGTCAAGATCGCCGCCCTCCCGCAGAACGGTAAGGGCGGTCATGATCTTCGTCGTACTGGCAATCGGTCGGCGCTGATCGGCGCATTTCTCGTAGAGCACCTCGCGCGTCGCGGGGTGATAGAGGAGCGCGGACGCGGCGGAGCATCCCGAAAGATCCGCCGCCAGGCAGGCGACGGGGAAAGAAAGCAGTATAAACGAGAGCGCGAGAGTTCGCGCGAGAATAGAGCGGAAACGCAAGCCGAAGATCCCCCTTTGGTCGGTGTTCGGCTTTAATGTTCCCGCCGCGTCACGCGGTCATTCCTCGCTTGTCGCGGGGGTTTTTTCCTCGGTTTCCGCCGTTTCGCCATCGGCTGCGGGTCCTGCCGTTTCGTCCGGCTCGTCCTTTTTCTTTTTCTTGGATGCGAACTTCGCCTTGATCTTTTCGATCACGGCGGGCGCGCGCTCAAGCAGAGAGGCAAGACCGTCGTCGGTCTTCTCGTTCGTGATGGGGAGGACCGAAACGTTCCCCTCGGGGGACACGACGAGGAACGCGACGGGCAAGAGGGACACGCCGGTCCCGCCGCCGCCGCCGAAGTTCGGTTTGCCGTCCGAGTATTCCTTGACGTCGGGCTTTGCTTTCAGTTTCTTACCGTAGTCAAGACCGCCGCCGACGAACCCCATCGACAGTTTCGATACGGGGATCACGGTCGTGCCGGAGGCCGTCACGATGGGGGTGCCGACGATGGTCTCGCCGTCCGCCAACTCTTTCAGGCTTTTCAGCGAGTTGCCGATCAGTTCGGACAGGTTGGAGTTTTCCTTGATTTCCATGATATTTTGTCCCTTTCGGAAAAATTATACGTTCTTTGGTGCGATCGCGGCGGGCGCCGGATCGCTTTTTTGCTCGGGTTTGGCGCTCTTTTTGTGTTTCTTCGGCTTTGCGTCCGAGGTAAGGAACAGGAAGAGGATGCGTAGCGCTCCTGCGACCTTGGCGGAGAGAACGAGGTCGATATCGGCGCGCGTCTTGCCAGAAACGAAATCGGCGCGCACGTCGATCAGATCCCGTCCTTTCGTTTTGATACGCGCGACCGAGCGGTCGAGGAATTCGATCAGTCCGGCGAGCGTTGCGCTGACCGCGCCGTAGAGCAGGGCGGTCTTTGCGGCGTCGTCGGTCGAAACGGTCACGACGATCCGGCGGGTGCGCAAGGTAAGCGTACCGGGCAGTCGGTCGATGATACGCCCGAGCAGGCGGGTGATCCGTTCGAGTTGCCAACTGATCGGGGCTTTTTTCTTCTCGGGTTCCGGCTCCGGCTCCTCGGTCTTTTCCTCTGTTTCTTTTCCGGGCTTTTCTTTCTTATGTCCCTCGAGAAGCCCCGCGGCGTCGTCGACGTCCATTTTCTTGCGGATAACGAACCACGAGATCCGAAGACCGGAGCCGTTTTCGTTGTAAAAAAGGCGCAGACGGACGTGGGAAAGTAGCAGTAACAGGATCAGAAGCGCAAGCGAACCGAGAACGATCAAAACGATCCATCCGGCGCCCATCGCATCATCTCCTTTCGGTTTCTTTTCGATAGTTTAGTCAGCCGGACCGAATATCTCCTCGAGCGTCGGTCCCTCGTCCGAAACGGTTTCTTTTTCTTCGGCGACCGTTTCCTCCGGCGTAAATGGGAGCGGATGTTCCTCGTCAAAGAGAAGCACGGGTTCCTCGCCTTCCGGGATCGGTTCGCCGGACGTGACGTCCGGTTTTTCTTCCGGTGCTTCCTCCGCCTCTTCGGAGGCTTCCTCAAAGGCGGCGCGCGCCTCCGCGTCCTCGATGGTCAACTGATTGGGGTCGATCGCTTCCTCGGCGTCCATCTGATCCTGCACCGCTTGGAAGACCGAGGCGATCTCCTCGTTCGGCAGACTGGGAAGTTCGTCGATGGAGTTCAGACCGAAACAGCGCAGGAAAGAGGAGGTCGTGCCGAACAGCACCGGACGACCCGGAGCGTCCAGACGCCCCTTTGCCTCGATCAGTCCGCGCTCGACGAGCGAGGAAACGGCGTAGGAACTGTCCACGCCGCGAACCGCGTCGACGTAGGCGCGGGTCACGGGCTGGTGATACGCGACGATGGCGAGCGTCTCGAGCGTCGAAGCCGAGAGCGTGCCGTTCCGACGGATGCCGAGGGCAAAGCGGATGTAAGCGAGGTATTCGGCTTTGGTACAGAGTTGACACTCGTCGTCGAGGGCAAGCAGGATCACGCCGCGGGGAAGTTTGGAATGGTTGTACTTTTCGGCGTAGTCCTTGACAGTCTTGCGGATGATCGGCACGGGGATATCAAAGGTCTTGGAGAGCGTTTCGTAGGACACGGGATGCCCGGCGGCGAACAGGATCGCTTCGATGGCTTCCTCGTAGCTTTTGGGCTCCTCGAGCGGTCGGTTCTCCGGCTTTTGGATCTTCTCGTTCTCGTTTTCACCGAGACCGGGAAGTTCCATCCGCTCCTGTTCAGCCGTTATCGGCGTCTTGTTCTTCTTCATGATCGTATTCACTCTCGTTTCCGTCAAGCGACGGTTGATAATCGGGATTTACTTTAAAACGGATGCGAAGACCGCCCGTATCGGGTTCGAGAAAGACCTCGTCGTCCTCGTCGGGCTCGATCCCGGTGTGATCCTCGGTGATGACGATGCGCTGCAGTTTCACCAGTTCCAGGATACCGATGAAGCGCGCGAGCAGCTCGGAGCGGTCGGCGGCGTCCTTCAAAAGGAAGAACAGCGACGCGCTCTCCTGTACGTCCAGGATCTCCAGGATATCGTCGATCTTCTCCTCGACCGACACGACCCGGTGACGGATCAGGGGGTCGAAAACCGTCTGCGGCGGGATCTCGGCGGATTTGAAACGAACGAGCAGAACGTTCAGCGCCTTGGTGAGAAGACCCGTATCCAGCCCCAGCGGAAAACCTTTTTCGGGCGGGATCTCGTCGTTATCCTTGACCATACGCCCCGAATATTCCTCGTAGAGCGGCTTGAGTTCCGCCGCCGCGTCCTTTGCCTGTTGGAGCAAGAGAAGCGCGTCGGCAAGCTCTTTGCGGGGGTCCTGACCGTCGAGCGCCGGACGGGGCAGCAGCATCTTTGCCTTGATCGCCATCAGTTCCGCCGCCATCACGATGAACTCACCGGCGACGTCCATATCCATCCGCTCGGCTTCCTCGAGATAGTCGAGGTACTGCCGGCAGATCAGAGCGATGGGGATGTCGGTGATATCAACCTTATTCTTCTGACAAAGCGACAGAAGCAGGTCGAGCGGTCCCTCGAACTGTTCGAGTTTGTAGGTCGGTTCACTCATGCGGCGGTTTCCTTTCGGATCATGTCAGGCAAGGAAGGGAAGTTTCATAAACAGAAAGATCATCCCCGCGGAGATCTTTTTCGCCGCGCCGACGATCCACCCGGTAAGGGACAGGAAAGAGGCGATGGCGGAAAGTACGGGGTTGTTTGCGACGGCGGGGACGGAAAGCAGAAAATCGGAAAGATAGGCGCCTCCGACCAGCCAGATCAGCACGAAAATATAGATCTGTCTTTCGTGCCGGACGAACCAGAAGTACGCGCGCTTCGGTAAAAAGAGATAGAGGATGCGCGAACCGTCCAGCGGCGTCAGCGGCAGCAGGTTGAACAGAGCGAGCGTCAGGTTCATCAGGTGGAGCAGATAGAAGAACCGGAACAGGTAGTAGAAGAATAGCCACAGGATCGACGAGGTATTGATCGCCGGTATCTTCTCGGCTCCGAGATCGATCAAAAGGAAAAGGAAAGCGGAAAAGAACGCGATGATAAAGTTGGAAAGCGGTCCCGCAAGCGCGGTCAGCGCCATACCGGCTCTCGGGCGGCGGAAGTTGCGCGGGTTGATCGGCACGGGCTTCGCCCATCCGATACGGAAGAGCAGGAGCGAGAGCGCCCCGAGGGGGTCGATGTGACGCAGGGGGTTCAGGGTCAGGCGTCCGAGATCGCGCGCGGTCGGATCCCCGAGCCGGTAGGCGACCCAGCCGTGCGCGCATTCGTGCAGGGTCAGGGAGAGCAAAACAGCGGGGAGCGATAACAGCAGATCGATCAGCGTTGCGTTCAAAGTGAGTTCTCCTTCGGGTCAGCCGAGCGCCGCCCCGATCTTTGAAAGAAGCTCGTCCTTTCCCTCCTTTGACTTGGAGGAGAAGAAGACGGGGGCGGGGGCGCCGTAGCGGTCGGCAAGTTCGCGGATGGATCTCTGCGCCTCGTCGCGCTCGGTCTTGTTCAGTTTATCGGTTTTGGTCGCGACGATAAGAAAGGGAACGCCGCTTGCCCTGATCCAGTCGATCATGGTCAGGTCGTCCCTCGTTGCGCCGATGCGGGCGTCGATCAGCTGCACGACCAGTTTCAGCAGATCGCGGTTCGGGTTGCGGGTAAAGTATCCGTCGGTCAGATCCTGCCAGACGTGCTGGCTCTCTTTGGATCGGTTGGCGTAGCCGTAGCCGGGCAGATCGACGAAGAATAGTTTGCGGTCGATCTCGTAGAAATTGACCGTGATGGTCTTTCCCGGCGTGGAGGACACGCGGGCGAGCGAGGTCCGACCGAGCAGGCAGTTGACGAGCGAGCTTTTCCCGACGTTGGATCTGCCGGAGAACGCGATCTGCGGCATAGGATCGCGCGGGAACTGCGAGGGCAGTCCGGCAGTGATCCGAAGATCGGCGCGCGCGGGATTGAAGTGCATGGCTCGTCCCACCTTTCGTTTATCAGACGGTCGCCTGCTCGGAGATCGTCGGTTTGATCGGTTCGGGGATGATGCGCGGCATCGTCCCGAACTCGGTTTTCTGTGCCTCCGCCTTTTCGGGGGCGGGGCAGAGCGCCAGCGAGAGCGCGTCGGAGACGGTCTCGCAGGGGATAAAGGTGATCGCCTCTTTGACGGCGTCGTCCACCTCGGTCAAGTCTTTCAGGTTTTCTTTCGGGATCAGGACGGTCTTGATCCCGCTGCGGTAGGCGGCGAAACTCTTTTCGCGCAAGCCCCCGATCGGCAGGATCCTGCCGTGCAGGGTGATCTCTCCCGTCATCGCGACGTCGCGGCGGCAGGGACGACCCGACAGCGCCGAGATCAGCGAGCAGGTCATCGCGACGCCCGCAGAGGGACCGTCCTTCGGGATCGCGCCCTCCGGGAAGTGGACGTGCACGTCCTTCGTGTTGTAGAAATCGGGGGAGATGCCGTATTTGTCCGCGACCGTGCGCGCGTAACTGACGGCAAGCTGCGCCGACTCCTTCATCACGTCGCCGAGCGACCCGGTCAGGGTGATCTTGCCGGTGCCCTGCATCACGGCGACCTCCACTTTGAGAAGATCTCCGCCCGCCTGCGTGTAGGCAAGACCGTTGATGACCCCGACGGGATCGGTCGTTTCGGGCAGTTCCGGCTTGAACTTTTCGGGCCCGAGATAGGAGGGAAGATCGGCGGGCGTGATCGTCACGGTCTTGACCTCGCCCTCCGCGATCTTCTTCGCCGCCTTGCGGCAGAGAGAGGCGAGGGTGCGTTCCAGATTGCGGACGCCCGCCTCCTGGGTATACGAACGGATAACGGACAGGATCGCGTCGTCGGTAAACTTGATCTGGCGCGCTTTCAAGCCGTGTTTCTGCATCTGTTTCTTGATAAGGTGGTTTTTCGCGATCGAGAGTTTCTCGTTTTCAGAATAGGTCTGCAGATCGATGGTCTCCATCCGGTCGAGCAGAGGCGCGGGGATCCCGGCGTACTCGTTTGCCGTTGCGATAAAGAGACAATCGGATAGGTCGATCGGGAACTCGACGAAATGATCGCGGAACCGGCAGTTCTGCTCGGGATCGAGCACCTCGAGCAGAGCCGAGGCGGGATCGCCGTGCAAATCGGAGGAGAGTTTGTCGATCTCGTCCAGGATGATGACCGGGTTCATGGTCTTGGCGTTGGTCAGTGCGTCGATGATACGCCCCGGCATTGCGCCGACGTAGGTCTTTCTGTGTCCGCGGATATCGGCTTCGTCCCGTACACCGCCGAGCGATACGCGGGCGAGTTTGCGGTGCAGGGCGCGCGCGATGGACATAGCGACCGAGGTTTTACCGACCCCCGGAGGGCCGACCAGACAGATGATCTGGTTGCGCAGGTTGGGGGACAGTTGTCTAACCGCTATGTATTCGAGGATACGCTCCTTGACCTTTTTCAGTCCGTCGTGATCGTCGTCTAGGATCTTCGCCGCCTCTTTGACGTCCAGCGTTTCCTTGGAGAAACTGCCGAACGGGATCTCGAGACACACGTCGAGATAGTTGCGGAGGACGGTGCTTTCCGCGGCGCCGAACGGGGTCTTGGCAAGACGGTTGAGTTCCTTTTTCAGTTTCGCCTTGACCTCTTTCGGGAGTTTGGCGCGGTCGATCTTGTCGGCGTATTCGTCGATCTCGTCGCCGTCCTCGCCCAGTTCCTGCTGAATGACCTTGACCTGCTCGCGCAGGAAATAGTCGCGTTGGTTCTCGTCCAGCCGCGTCCGGACCTTCTTCTGGATGTCGAACTCGGTCTTCATGATCATCTCTTCCTCTGCGATGAGGTCGGAGAGTTTGGAAAGACGGGCGGAGGGGGCGAGGGTCTCGAGGATCTGCTGTTTGTTGTGATACTCCATCAGAAACGACGAAGCGACGAAGTCCGCGAACATACCGGGGGAGGCGATCGCCTCGGCGGAGGTCAGCGCGTCGTCGGTAAAGGCGGGGTTGACATCCTTGGACGCACGGATGGACGAAAGGATACGGTTCATCGTCGCCTTGGTCTTTTCGGGGACGACGGTGGACGAAACGATATTCTTCGTGATGACAGACGCGCGAAGATAGTCGTCGTATTCGTAGATCGACTCCGCGACGGCGCGCGCAAGACCCTCGAAAACGACCGAAAGGTTGCCGTCGGGGTTCTTCACGACCTGGCGGATGCGGGCGACGGTGCCGACGTTATAAAGATCGCGAGGCGTCGGTTCCTCGACCGAACTGTCTTTCTGCGCAAGGAGAAGGACGCGCGGATCGTTCGCCGCGGCGGCGGCGCCGAACGCCTTGAGCGAGGTACGGCGCATCACGTCTATATTCAGTTGTACCGAGGGGAAGCAGACCGTTCCGCGAAGAGGAATGACCGGGAGGATCTGCGCTTCTGCTTTTTCAATAAAACCTGGCATTTTGTGTTCCTTGACTTGTGTAAACTATTTTCGACCTATAGATGGTCAAAATATATTATAACATAAAAAAAGAGTTCTTGACAAGAGGAAAACGAAAAAAATACAGGTCAAATAAGTACATCCGACGGCAAAGCGCACGGGTTTTTCCGATTTTTTGAAAAAAAGACTTGACAAACGGGGGATCGGATGATAAAATACAAGAGCAAAACAAGCAGAGCCGATCTCACCGTGCCGTTTTCACGCGTACGGTCCATACGAAGCGCCCCGGATGGGCGACGTGTGCATACGGTTCTGCCGTATGCCTTTTTATTTGGGAGGAAAACGCCATAGCAACCAAAGATTTGCTGATCAACGAAGAAATCACCGCGAAAGAGGTCCGTCTTGTCGGGGTAAACTCGGAGGCGCTCGGCATTATGCCCGTTGAGCGCGCCCGTCGCTATGCCGACGAGAACAACGTCGACCTGGTCCTGATCGCGCCCACCGCGACCCCGCCCGTCTGCCGCGCCATGGATTACGGCAAGTATTGCTTTGAGCGCGACAAGAGGGAAAAGGAAGCCAAGAAAAAGCAGCAGGTCATCAAGATCAAAGAGATCCAACTCTCCTGCCGCATCGACGTCCACGACTTCGAGACCCGCGTCAATCAGGCGAAGAAGTTTTTGTCGGGCGGCGATAAGGTGAAGGTCGTTCTGCGCTTCAAAGGGCGTGAAATGACGCACCAGGAGATCGGTCGCGAGGTGATCGGCAGATTTATGGAGGCGTGCTCCGCCGAGGGGACGAACGACAAGGCGCCGTCGCTTGACGGACGGTTCATGTCGGTGGTCCTCGCCCCGGTGAAAAAGTAAACGCGATTATAGATTTCACTTTGAAATTTCTATGATAGACTAAACGACAAGGAGAAGAACCATGGGAAAAATCAAAACGCATAAAGCGTCCGCCAAAAGATTTGACGTGACGGCAGGCGGGAAGGTCAAGATGAACCACTCGCAGCACAGACACAACCTCGGCTTGAAGACCGCGAAGAGAAAGAGAAATCTTCGCAAAGGGGCGATCCTTTCCCCCTCTATGAGCGCCACCGTCCGGACCATGATCCAGAAGTGATCGGGCGCCTTACCAGTTGAGAATATTTCAGGAGGACAGAAGATAAAATGGCAAGAGTTAAAGGCGCAATGA
>CAMJCC010000028.1 GCA_946404035.1 uncultured Clostridia bacterium
GCGCGAAAAATCGAGTTTGGCGTCAGCTCGCTCGATCTTGGCGGCGTAGGTCGCCAGTTCATCTTTCTGTTTTCTGCTACGAGGCAGTTTTCCTCTCATGATCATACACACGACAATACGGAGCAATCTCGCCCCGAGTTTGGCGAGTTTATCGTGAACGGTTTCCAGCGTGTCGGTTTCGGTGATCCGGGTCGAGCGATAATAGATCATATCCCCGGTATCAAGACCCGCGTCCATATACATAAGGGTCACGCCGGTCCTTTCCTCCCCCGCCATGATCGCGCGCTGCATCGGCGCGGCGCCGCGGTATTTCGGGAGCAGAGAGGCGTGGACGTTGATACAGCCGTATTTCGGGTAGGACAGCACGTTTTCGGGCAGGATCATCCCGAACGCCACGACCAGGATCAGGTCGGGGTCGACCGAAGCGAGCCACCCGGCAAACATCTCGTCGCGCAGCGTCCTGGGCTGAAAGACCGGGATACCGTGTTCGGTCGCGTACACCTTGACCGGGGAGGGCGTCAGGACGGCGTGCCTCCCCTGGGGTTTATCGATCCGGGTCACGACGGCGGCGACGTCAAAACCGCCCTGCACCAGCCGGTCAAGGCAGGTCACGGCGATCTCGGGCGTGCCCATAAATACGATCTTCAGTTTCCCGTTTCCGGTCATCTTCGTTCCTCCGTTTGCGGGATCAGCCCTCAAGTTCCCCGACGAGAGCGTCGGTGAAGAGTTTGCCGTCCAGATGGTCGAGTTCGTGGCAGAACGCGCGGGCGAGCAGATCCGAGCCGGTGTATTCGACCTCCTTGCCGTCAAGATCCAGCGCGCGGACCGTGACGTGCTTCGGGCGGCGGGTGGTCCCCCACTTGCCGGGAAGCGACAGACACCCCTCCTGCTCGCACTGTTCGCCGGCGAACGCGACGATCTTCGGGTTGATCAGGACGATGGGTTTCCCGTCCTCGACCTCGATCACGACCACGCGGCGGAGCACGCCGACCTGCACGGCGGCAAGCCCGCAGCCGTTGGCGTCGCGCATGGTTTCGATCATATCTTCGACCAGGTGCGTGATGCGGGGGGTGATCTCCTCGACGGGGCGGCTGGTCTTGCGGAGGATCGGATCTCCGACCTTCACGATCTTACGGATTGCCATAACGGTTCCTTTCTTCCGTCAGCGTCAGACGGACAGCGGATTGATATCGACCGAGAGGATCACCTTGCGCTCGTCGGCAAAGGAGACCATCAGTTCGCGGAGCATCCCGCGCAGACGCGGACTGTTCCGGCATTTCAGGATCATACGGAGGCGGAAGCGGTCGTTGACCTTGTAGACCTGCGCTTCAAAGGGTCCGAAGACCGTCAGGGGCAGGTCGTGGTAACCCCCCTCGGCAAGCGAGAGCAGACGGGTCTTCAGGTCGGTCGCCGCCTTGAACAACGCCTGCTCGTCCTCGGACGAGAGGAGCAGGACGGCAAGATCGCAGAACGGCGGAAAGACGGTTTCTCGCCGGAGCGCCTGCTCTGCCTCGAAGAACGCGGGATAGTCCTGCCGACAGGCAAGCGAGAGGATCTCGTTGCCCGGGGAAAAGGTCTGGATCAGCGCCCTGCCGGGGCGTTCGGCGCGTCCCGCGCGCCCGATCACTTGCGTGAGCAGGCAGAACGTGCGCTCGGAGGCGCGGAAATCGTTGACGTAAAGCGAACTGTCCGCCGAGAGCACGCCGACCAGGGTGACGCGCGGGAAATCGTGTCCCTTGGCGACCATCTGCGTCCCGAGCAGAACGTCGGCGTCTCCCGCGCGGAACGCGTCGAGCATCCGGTCGTACGCCTGTTTCCCCGTCGTGGTGTCGGCGTCCATCCGCATCACGCGGCATCCCGTGAGCGCCGCCGAGAGTTCCGCCTCGATCTTCTGCGTTCCGAAGCCGAGATAGGAGAGGGCGTCGGCGCCGCAGGAGGGACAGGTACGCGGCGGGCGGGCGCGGTAGCCGCAGGAATGGCAGAGCAGATGACCCCCGTCGCGCCCTGTGTGGTAGGTCAGGGAGATCGAACAGCGCGGGCAGACGATGGGTTCGCCGCATCCCCGGCATTGGAGGGCGGTATTGTAGCCGCGGCGGTTCAGAAACAGGATCGCCTGTTCGCCGCGTTCCACCGTTTCGCGCACCGCCGCCGCCAGCCGGTCGCTGATCGGCGAGGTGTTGCCGTGGCGAAGTTCCTCGCGCATATCGACGATCTCGGTCTCGGGCAGGCGCGCGCCGCCGTAGCGTTCGTTCAGTTCGACCAGCGTATACTGCCCCTTTTTCGCCTTTGCGTAGCTTTCGAGCGAGGGGGTCGCGGAGGAGAGCAGAAGCAGGGCGTTGTTTGCCCCGCAGCGGTACGCCGCGACGTCGCGGGCGTGATATTTGGGGTCGCTCTCGGATTTGTAGGTATGTTCGTGCTCCTCGTCGATGACGATCATCCCGAGGCGCGGGAGCGGCGCGAAGACCGCCGAACGCGTCCCGATGACAAGGTCCACGTCCCCGGCGGCGATCCGCCGCCACGCGTCGAAGCGTTCGCCCGCGCCGAGCGAGGAGTGGATGACCGCGACCCGCTCGCCGTACCGACGGCAGAAAATGCCGACCGTCTGCGGCGTCAGGGCGATCTCGGGGACCATCACGATGGCGGTCCTGCCGTTTTGCAGTACCCCGTCCAGCAGTTTCAGCATCACCTTAGTCTTCCCGCTCCCGGTCACGCCGTGCAGGAGCGCAGCGCGGGGTTTGTCGGCGGGAAGCGACAGGATCTTCTCGTAGGCGGCGGTCTGCGCGCGGGAGAGGACGATCGGGGAGAGGTCCCGCTCTTTGCCGAGATCGGCGTAGGGATTGCGGATGACTTCGCGTTCCGTAACGGTAAGCAACCCGCGGTCGCAGAGCGTTTTGATCTGCGCCGACGAGAGTCCGAGTTCCTCCGCCTTTTTCGGGGTCTGGTCGGACAGCATCTTTTCAAGCGCCGCCCGGACCTCCCCGCTCCGGATCTTGTTTCGTCCCGCGTCGTCCAGTTTCGCCCTGATCGCGGCGAGGTCGGATGGCGCGTAGGTGCGCTCGGTCCGGACGTTTTGCCGCTGTGAGAACAGGGTCGGGGGCAAGAGGGTCCTGACCGCCTCGCCCAGCGTGCAGAGCGTGTAGTCCGAAAGAAACAAAGCGAGCCCGAACATCTCTCCCGAAAGGGAGCAACGGTCGGGCAGCACTTCGCGGATACTTTTCAGATCGGTCCCGTCCCCCTCTCCGATCCCGGTGACGATACCGAGGACCGAGCGGTCGGAACGCCCGAACGGGATCCGGACGACCGAGCCGACCTGCGCGCGCAGTTCGCCCGCAGGGAGCAGGTAGGTAAAGGGACGGTCGAGGTGGAAAGGGACGTCGAGGAGGCGCACCGATACCGTAGTAGCCAAAATACGCTCCCTCTCTTCCCCGCGCCAAAACGCGCGCTTATTCCATCTCTTCGGGCTTTTTCAGTTCGTAGTGTCCGTCGTAGAGGCGGCGGATGGCGATCTTGACCGCCTTCTGATCCCGGTATTCGCTGTCGATCAGGGACGCGAGCGGACGGTCGGTCTCGCGGTTGGCGACCATACGGTCGGCGACGGCGCGCTGCTTCACGTACTCGTCGGTGACGATGCGGGCGCTCTTGGCGACCCCGACCACCAGTTCGTAGCGGTTGAACTTCCCGTCCCGGGTGAGTTCTGCAATGGTAGGATAGATCATATCGGTTCTCCTTTGGTTCGGATATCGTATTCTGAGTTTGAAAAAGAGGTCACGCCTCGGTCTCCTCTTCCTCCTCTTCGTCTTCCTCTTCCTCTTCGCTGGCAAGACGGTTGGAGATGGTCTCGGACTGGATGGCGGAGAGGATGACGTGCTCGCTGTCGGTGAGCAGCACCGCGCGCGTCCTGCGTCCGCAGGTCACGTCGATGACCCGCCCGGCGTCGCGGGCGTCCTGCACCAGCCGTTTGATGGGCGCGGAATCGGGTCCGGCGATCACGACGATGCGTTCCGCCGCCACCATATTCCCGAAGCCGACGTTGATGAACTTCATACCGACCTCCGTCGTTTATTCGATATTCTGGATCTGTTCGCGGATCTTTTCCAGTTCGTTTTTGACCGTGACGACCAGCCGGGCGATGCCGGCGTCGGCGCATTTTGATCCGACCGTGTTGATCTCGCGGTTCATTTCCTGCATCAGGAAGTCGAGTTTCTTGCCCGAGGGCGCCTTTTCCTCCGCGATCTCGGAGAACGCGGTGATATGGCTCCGCAGCCGGACGACCTCCTCGTCGATCGCCACGCGGTCGGCGTAGATCGCGCACTCGGTCAGGATGCGGTTCTCGTCGGGGGTGATGCGCTCGTCGGAGAGGATCTGGCGGAGCCGTCCCTCGAAACGCTCGCGGAAAGAGCGGATATTCTCCTCCGACCGTCCCGAGATCTCGTCGACGCAACCCGAAACGAACGCGAGTTTTGCCGTCAGGTCGTCGGAGATCTTCTTGCCCTCCGCCGTCCGCATCGCGGTGTGCACGCGGCACGCCTCGGTAAGTGCCGGGAAGAGTGCCGTCCATTCGGCGTCGGGGTCGATCCCCTCCTCGGAGGAGAGAAACACGCCGGGTTCCGCCGCCACGCGCGTGACCGTGACGTCGTCGGGCAGCCCGAACTCGTCGCGGAGGCGGTGGAGGGCGTCGAGATAGTCGCGGACGAAAGCGGCGTCGATCGCGCGCCCGTTCTCCGCGCCGGCACGGCGGGCAAAGGAGACCGTCACGTCGATCTTCCCTCTCGCCTGGGCGTTGTCGCGGATGAAGCCGCGCACCCGCTCTTCAAGCGGAAGAAGGTCGCGGGGGAGCCGGACCGAACAGTCGAAATAACGTCCGTTCACCGAACGGATCTCAACGGTGTAATCGCGCGTCGCGCCCGACGCGCTCGCCCGGCCGAAGCCGGTCATACTTTTCATCATGACGGGGCGTTATCCTTTCCTTTTCCGCGTCTTAGGACCCGGAGTTCGGACAAGAACGTGTCCACGTCGCGGAACTCGCGGTAGACCGACGCGAACCGGACGTAGGCGACCTGGTCGACGTCGCGCAGGTGGGTCAGAGCCATATCGCCGATCTTCCGGCTCTCGATCTCGGTCTCCATCGAGTTGATGAGCTCGCCCTCGATGTCCGAAACGATCTTCTCGACGTCGACGTTCCGTTTCATACAGGCGATCTGGATCCCGTTTTTCAGTTTGTGCCGGTCGAACGGCTCGCGCCGCCCGTCTTTTTTGATGACGGTGATCGGCACGGTCTCGACCATCTCGTAGGTTGTGAACCGTTTTCCGCAGGCAACGCACTCGCGACGGCGACGGATGCTTGCCCCGTCCTCAACGGGACGGCTGTCGAGAACCCGGCTGTCAAGAGCGCCGCAAACAGGACATTTCATTCGGATACCTCGCTTTTTTCGGATCGGAGACCGAAAACCGCCCGGGAAAGCCCGGAACGGGCATACTCCGCTAAATCGCATTATAACATATTATTCTTTATTTGTAAAGGGTTTCGCCCGATTTTTCAAAAAGAACCGCCGGGGCGGTCGTCGCCCCGGCGAAAGTTCACTCGTTTTGGTTCCCGCCCTCGTTTTCGGTCGCGGCGGCGTTCTCGCGGAACTCCGCGCGCGGTCTTCTCCTGCGGCGGCGGGGCCGTCCGCTCACCGCCTCTTCAGCCAGGCGGGCGCGCACCTTGTTTTCGGTCTCCTCGTCGAGGACCCGGATCGTCCTGCGGACGCGGAAAGTGTCGTTCAGGTTGCGCGAGACCCGAAGATCGAGCAGTAGTTTTCCGTGGGTCGGGCAGTTCATCATGCGAAGATATTTCTGCCCTTTCATATGCACCGTCCGCTCCAGGAATTCAAGCGCTCCGCCGCAAAGCGGACAGGTCGGCTCCGCGATCGCGGCGTCGTGGACGGCTTCAAAGGGCGTGCGGTATCCCGCCGCGCCGACGTCGGCGTCGCCCGACACGTCGGAGAGCAGAACGCCGTCGGAGAGATCGACGGTCTTGTCGTATTCGGCGACCCCGGCGGGGACGTTGAGTTTCTGCGCCACGAGGGCGGTAAAAAACGCGTCGTTCAAGGCGTCGTGCGCCGGGAGGTTCTGCGGGAGCCCGAACTGCTCCATCACGAATTCGAGCGAGCGTTGCTTATGCGAACCGTCGGTCTGACGGTTGTAGATCTTTTGCAGGTCGTAGACCCGATGCAGCCAGCTCGCGTCCAAGCCCTGCGCGCGGAAGTTGTCCTCCAGCATCGGGATATCGTCGGGTCCCCAGGTGAGGAACGCGTAGTCCTCGCCGCACCATCGGCGAAAACGCTCCGACGCCTCCGTGAGCGGCTGCCCGAGGTCGATCATATCCTGCGTGATCCCGGTCAGTCGGGCAACGTGGCGGTTGATGTGACGGAAAAAGCGGGGCCGGACGATGACGCTGTAACTCCCGACGATCTTCATATTCCCGTCGAGTTTCACCGCGCCGATCTGAATGACCTCGCCGCGCAGACGCGTGCCGAGACGCTTCTGCACCGCCTCGAGTTGCTCGGGGTACGCCTGGTTCCATTCCAGGTCAAGCGATATGTAGTCCATATTCGGTTCCTTTCGGATGATGCCGCCGCGGGTCGTTTTGCGACGAAAAACGGCGGTCGCACAGTTAGGTATTATAGCATACGGGGACGCGGAATGCAAGTCCCGCGCCGAAAAAAGCGGTCAGTTTCCGTCGCCCTCCGCCTGCGCCGTCCCCTTGCGGCAGATCGGCGCCATTTTGCAGAACCGGCAGTTGTTTGCGCCGGGGGTCGCCCGGACGCTGCCGCCCCGCATCTCGCGGACCACCCGGCGCAGGTTCTCCTCGGTCAGGGTAAGCAGCCGACCGAGTTCCTCCTCGGTCTTGAACGAACCGGCTTTCGCCTTGTCGTTGATATCGGGGACGAAGCGGTGTTCCCCGCTGAGGTCCATCGCCCCGATCACGGCGGGGTCGTTGATGAGAAAACCGTTTGACGTGATGGTATCCTCGTACTGTTTGTAGACGTCGTCGGCGCCGAGCGGCTGATCGACCTTGACCTTTTCGGTGACGGCGTGCAGATAGCGGACCGCCGCCGGACGGACCCTCCCGCCCGCGGGGACGCCGAGTTTCTCTTCAAACGCGGGGTTGGTGTTCTTCCAGAGAGCGAAGAGGTAAAGGAGGAGCTGCAGGTTCTTGCCCTTCTCCACGTCCTTTTCTTTCAGTTCCTTTTTCCCGGTCTTGTAGTCGATGACCCGGATATAGAGATCGTTGCCGACGTTCGCCGTGTCCACGCGGTCGACCGTCCCGTCGATGTAGAGCGTGCCGCCGTCGTCGGTTCTGACAGAGAGGGCGGTGGGCGCGTCGCCGATCCCGCCCGCGGCGTCCGCGGGTTTCAGTTTCAGTTCAAAGAAGCGGGGCGTGAAATCGCCGTCGGCGATCTCGTCCTGCAGATGCTGGATGAGCAGTTCGGTCGAACGTTTGAGTTTGCCGAAAAGGTAGGTCAATTTGGGGGTGCGTTCCATCCCCTGCCCCACCTCGTCGAGATAGTCGCTCGAGAAGCGTTCGGTCAGCGCCTCGATCTCCTGCGGCAACAGTTCCCCCGCCTTGCCCTCCCGGGCGCGGAAGAACGCCTCGAGCATCGCGTGAACGTAGCTGCCGATGTCGTTCTGTCCGAAAGTCGCCGGCTCGTTCTCGCGCAAGCGGAGCACGTATTTGCAGAAATAGGAGAGCGGGCAGTCGAGGAACCTTTCGATCCGGCTCTGCGAGAGGACCATCCGTTTCGGGAAGATCTCTTGCGCCACCTCGGGCGAGAGTTTGCCCGAGAAGTTGGAAAGCGGGATCTTTGCTGCGCGCAGGATGGCTGCCCCCTCGGGGTCGCGGGCGAGCACCCGGGCGAGCGGGGCGAACAGCGGGTCGCGCACGATCCGCCCGACGTCGTGAAGCGCCTCGCTCCGCGACCAGATCAGGGAGAGGGGCGGGCGATCGGCGACCTTGATGCGCTCGGCTCCGTTCGGGAGCAGGGTCGCGATGCGATGGAACGCGGAGGATGGCTGGCGCTGGGTGACGAGGTCCGCCGCCAGTCCGTTTGACACCACGCAAACCGACACGGTCGGCGCGGAAACGGCGCGCAAGAAACCGAACAGTTCGCGCGACGCGCGCAGTTTTCTCGACCCGCCGAGTTCGACCCCGACCTCCGCCAGCCGCTCGCGGTCGAATTCCGAGAAATAGCCGCTTCCCCGAACGACGCCGGGAAATTCGCCCTCGTTCGCGCCGAAGAGGTACACGTAGCGGACGCCGCCCGCGCGGAGCAGTTCCGCCGAACCGATCAAAACCTCGTCCTCTGACGAGGGGATCCGACCGACGTCGGAGGTGCGGCAGACCAGGTCGAAGAGCGATGCGAACTCCTCGGTCGAAACGGTCACGTCGGAGAGCATGGAGGCGAGGGTGTCGAGGGCGTTCGTCGCCACGTCATAGAAGCGGTCGTAGAGTTCCGCGCGCTCGGGGTCGCCGTCCTCCGCCGCCCGTTTGGCGCGCTCGCTTAATTGCGCCGGGACCGAAAGGTCGGTAAGGAACGCGTAGACCGCCCGGCAGTGGTCGGGCACGCTCTGCGTCTTTGAAGCGAGGGCGAGCTTGCGGAGCGGGACCAGCACCTTTTCCTTGGCGGCGTTGACGTCGTCGAGCCAGGCGAGGGTGTAGAGTTTCTTTTTGTCCTTTTTCGAGAAGCCGTCGGGGTTCTTAGTCCAGGGGGCGGGATCGCGGAACGCCTCGCCCGAAAGCGACCAGGTCTCGGCGTAGAGTTCCAGCTCGTCCGCCTCGCGGTCGGTAAGCCCCGAGAAGCCGCACTTGACCACCGAGATGACGTCGCCGCGGCGGAAGTTGCCGGTCACGACGCGGTAGGCGGAGGTGACGAGTTTCAGCGGCTCGAGGACCGACAGGTCGGTGCGGTGCGAGAAGAAGTACGGGATCCCGTTGCGAAAGAGGTCGACGTCGAGGATGCCGCGGTAGAGTTCGGGGTCGCCCGAGAGGATGGCGAAATCGCGGAACAGGGCGCCCTCCTCCGCCGTTTTTTGCAGAATGTCGGCGGAAACGAAGCGCGCGGCTTCGTAGGGGTCGTCCGCCTCGACCAGCCGCACCGATCCGTCGGCGGGAAGGTCGGAAACGTTCCCCTCGATATCCGCGTTGAAGAGGTGCGACGAAAGATGACGGATGAGTTCGGATCCAGTGCGCCGGTTCCGTCCCAGCCGGATCTCGTCATACGGGACCCCCGCCCGTTTCGCCGCGGCGATCAGACGGAGCCGGGTCTTTTCGGGTTCCTCGTAGCAGATCGACGTCTCCGCGTCGTCGGGCAGCGGCAGGGTGACCGTCACCTCCGCGACCGGGAGGAGTTCCGAGATCACGGCGAACTGCTGTTCGGTGAAGCCGGTGAAGTTGTCGAAAAAGAACTGCGTGCCGTGGAAAAACGTTGAGGTCTGCATCCGCTCTGCGAGAACGTCCAGGACGTTTTCGGCGTCGGCGAACTGCTCGTCGAGGATCCCGCGGTACGCCGACAGGATCATCGAGAGGGCGCGGAGCCGCCCCGAGAGCCGCTCGTCCGGGACGCTCTTTGCCGCGGCGTCGAGTTCAGGGGAGCCGACCCGTCCCGCCGTGAGTTCCGCCGCGGCCGACAGATACCGATCGAGCGACGAGGGATCGAGTTCGGGCGGCTCGGGGAGCAGCGGGGTCAGTTCGCGGAGCGCCCGCCACATCGCGAGGTGGCGCGCAGTCCGATCCGCGTAGCGGAGCGAAAGCCCGCCCTCGGCGCGGAAAAAGGTGTCGGCAAGACGGGTGAAGTTGGTCGCCTCAAAAACGAGGGGGGAGAACGACGGCAAACTCTCCGCCATCCGCCGCTCGGCGGAAACGGTCGACTGTTCGGGAACGATCAGGAAAGAGCGGACCTCTCCCTTGACGGCGGCGGTGATCTTCTGATCGAGCAAAACGGTCTTGCCCGACCCGACCTCGCCGAGGATCAGATGCAGCATCGCATATCCCCTCCTTTCGTTTCGTTTGATCGGGACTTTGCTTGTCCCGCGCGGATTTTTGACGACCGCCCCCCGGTCAATTTCCGGCGGGCGGGAGCAGGCGGTAGCCCTCTCCTCTCCCCGCTTCGACGCGGGGCGGGACGGGCAGGCGTTTCAGTTTGGCGCGGAGCGACGAGATCGCCACGCAGAGCGCGCGGGGCGAGAGTTCCCGTCCCCCGACGCGTGCGAGCCGTGCGGACGGAACGACCGCGCCGTCGGCGTCGACAAGAGCACGGCAGAGGTCGTATTCGAGCGGCGATAGTTTCACGCGGGCGGCGCCCGAAAACAGTTCGCGACCGGCGTCGGATAAAACGAGCGATCCACTCTCCCCCGCGGGGTCGAGGAGCGCTTCAAAGTCGGCAAACGGGAACGGGCGAACGAGGGTCGCTCCCGCGCGGTAGCCGACCGTCACGACGCGGGTCGATGCCGGGATCGCGGGGCTTTCCGGCGCGTCGTCCAGGTCCCACAGCAGGAGGTCCGCCGCCTCGCCGCGATATCCCTCGGGCGTAAGCGACGCGACCGAAAAACTTCCGGTCCCGTAGGACGAGAGGAACGCGGGCAGATCGGGGTCGCGCCCGACGTACAGTACCCTGCCGCGCACGGTCAGGTCCCCTCCGAAAGCAGACGGCGGGAGAGCGAAAGCGCCTCGGACACGATCTTATCCATATCGAGGTAGCGGTAGAGCCCGAGCCGTCCGCCGAAGACCACCTTGTCTTCTTTTTCGGCAAGCGCGGCGTAGCGGGCGTACAGCGCGTTGTTCTCCTCGTCGTTGACGGGATAGTAGGGCTCGTCGCCCTCCCGCCAAGCGGCGGGATATTCGCGGGTGACGACCGTCTTGTCCCCCCCGCCGAACGTGAAGTGTTTATGTTCGATGAT
Source organism: uncultured Clostridia bacterium (assembly GCA_946404035.1). Classification (GTDB taxonomy): domain Bacteria; phylum Bacillota; class Clostridia; order Oscillospirales; family CAG-272; genus UBA1740. The sequence continues at coordinate 10,939 of CAMJCC010000028.1, forward strand.
GCGGGTATAGGGCACCTCGCGCTCGGTGTAGTTGACGACGGCGTTCCCCTGGAGATCGGGGATATCCAGCGTCTCGGTCTCAAAGCGCAGACTGCGGTAGGCAAGCCGCCCGAACCCGGCGCCGTAGTACTCGTCGATCCGCCCGGTGAAGATCACGCGGTCCGCCTCTTCGCCAAGTGCTTCGCGATCGGAAAAATAGTCGGTCGAGAGCCGGACGTCCGACCCCTCGAGCAGTCGCGCGACCATCGCGGTATACCCCTCCTCCGGGATCCCCTGCAGGGGGTCGGAAAAGTAGTTGTTGTCAAAGGTGAAGCGAAGCGGGAGCCGCTTGATGATGAACGCGGGCAGCTCGCTGCAGGGTCTTCCCCACTGTTTTTCGGTGTAGCCCTTGACCAGTTTGGTATAGATGTCCTCGCCGACCAGCGCCAGCGCCTGTTCCTCCAGGTTCCTCGGCTCGCGCCCGGCGTAGGGCGCGCGGGCTTCGTCGATCTTCTTTTTCGCCTCCGCCGGGGTCTTGACCCCCCACAGGGCGTGGAACGTGTTCATATTGAACGGGAGGTGATACAGCTCGTCCCGGTAACGCGCGAGCGGCGCGTTGGTGAAGCGGTTGAAAGTCGCGAAGCGCGAAAGGTAGTCCCAGACCGCGCGGTCGGAGGTGTGGAAGATGTGCGCGCCGTAGCGGTGCACCTCGATCCCCTCGACGTTTTCGGTATAGATGTTGCCGGCGATATGCGGGCGGCGGTCGATCACCAGGCACTTTTTGCCGGCGTCGGTCGCCTCGCGGGCGAAGACCGCGCCGAAAAGACCCGCGCCGACGATCAGATAGTCGTAGGGTTTTCTCACTCTCGCGTATCTCCTTTCTTTTCAAGTCGTTCGGGGGCGTTCGCCGACAGGAAATCCCCCGCCAGGTCGCACGCCAGATCGCGCACCCAATCGGGCGAGAGGATCCGGATCCGGTCGCCGAAACCGACCGCCCAGGACAGAAATACCGGCGAGACCACGACGCGCGCCGAGACCCGGAACGTGTCGGCACCCTCCCCGTCGGATAAAAACGGGCAACCCGTGCCGAACCGGTCGATCACCACCCCGGCAAGGTCCTTTGTCACCGAGAGGACGACGGTCTCCTCTTTGCCGCTGTACATTCCGAAGAGCATCGCCTCGTATTTGCCGGGGTCGGCGACGATCTTTTCCCATTCGTCCCTGCCTTCTCGCGTCTGATCCTCCTGGCGGATCCCGCCGATCTTATCGACGCGGAAATGGCGAAGCCCCGCCGCGTCGCGGTCGTAGGCGAGCAGGTAGTAATAGTCGCTGTCGCGCGACAAAAGACACGGGCTGACGAAGTAGCGTTTTCCGTCCCGGCGGGGGCGGCGGGTGTGATCCGCCATCCATTCGTAGTACACGAACGAAACGCACTTATCCGAGGAGATCGCCGTGTGCAGGGCGTCCACCGTCCGCATCAGTTCGCGGTTCTCGCTGGGGACCCTGCCCGAAACGTACAGTTCGCGTTTGAGCCGTTGTTCCTCGTAGACCGAGGCGTCGCGGGTCAGTTTGGCGATCAGGCGGCGGCTGCGGTCGAGGGGGATGAAACGCGAGGACTGCACCGCGTCGATCAAGAGCTTCAATTCCGCGGTCTCAAAGGTGCGCTCGCCGAGGAAACAACCCCCGCCGCGCCCGCGGTTGACGATGACGTCCCAGCCGTCCTCGGCAAGGACGGCAAGGTCGTCCATCACGGTCTTACGGTCGCAGGAAAAGCCCGCGCCGTCAAGGTGCCGCAGGATGCGCTCGACCGTCACGGGATGCTCCTCGTCGCTCTCGCGGAAAAGGAAGCGCAGGACCTCAAGGATCCGGTTTTTCTGGTTCGCCTTTTTCGGCATTTCGGAGTTTCCTCCTCCCCGCTCGTTTTGGGTTTTGTCCTATTTATTTCATTATACCAAATCCGCGCGAAAAAGTAAACCTCTTGCTCTTGACATTTTGTTTTTTTATGGTATATTGGAAATAGAAATCAAGAAAGGGGTATGCCCCTTTTACCGAAAGGCAGTCGAAAATGCAAGAAAAGCTGAAGCGGGCGGTCAATTCGCCCCTGTTCCTACCCGTTCTCGCCGCGCCGGTCCTGTTCGGGCTCGGCGCCCTGCTCCTGTATCAGAGGGACGGCGCGGGGGCGTTGTACTACGTCCTCTACTCCCTGCAGCACCTTTTCACGGCGACGCTGTTCTTTTTGGGGCTTCATCGCGTTTTCCGCGCGATCCCGGTCCGGGGGATGCCCCGCGCCCTGACCGCGGCGTTCCCCATCCTGATCTCGCTCTCGGTCTATCATTTCGCGATCGCGTTCTTCGACGCCTTTGCGGTGCAGTTCGAGGACGGACCTACCTCCCTCGTCTACGCGCTGCTCTCGCTTCTGACCGACGCCGTGGTCGGGGAGTGGCTCCTGCTCCTGCTCTCCGCGGCGGCGGCGTACCTGTTCTTCCTGCGCGGGGAGGTCGCCCCGGAGGACGAGCGCGCGGCGCACCTCCTTTGCGCCGTCGTTTACCTTGCCTATCTGCTCGTCGGGCGCGTGTCGGAGTTCCTCTCCCACGTATCGGCGCATCTCGGCGTAGCGACCGAGAACGCGACGGTCTCGTTCCTGCTCCTGTCGGGGGCGGATCTTTTGCTCTCGGCGTTCGGGTATCTCGTCCTGTATTTATTCGCAAAACGCAAGAACAGCGAGGTCGCAAAATGAAAAATACAACCGTTTTCCCGCTCTGGGACGACCCGAACTCGACGAAGATCTGCTTCTACGAGGCAAGCGACAAGCGCGGCGACGGCACCGTCGTGATCTTTGCCGGAGGCGGGTACAAAATGCGCGCCGACTACGAGGAGAGCGACTACGCCCTCCGCCTGAACGAATTTGGTCTTCACGTCTTTACCGTGGATTACCGCGTCGCGCCCGACCGCTTCCCTCTTCCCCTGCTCGACGCGCGCCGCGCCGTACGCTTCGTGCGCAAGAACGCCGAACGTTTCGGGATCGACCCGAGCAAGGTGGCGGTGATGGGCTCGTCCGCCGGGGGACACCTCGCGGCGCTGCTCTCGACCTACCGCGCCCCGATCGAGGGCGAGGGGGTGGACGAAACCGATACGTTTGACTGCAGCCCCGACGCCGAGATCCTCTGCTATCCCGTGATCACGCTTTCGGAAGATCACAGGCATAAGTGGTCCGCCATCAACCTGCTCGGGGAGCGGGAAAAAGAACTCGCCGCCGCGCTCTCGCCCGACCTGATCGCCGACGAAAAAACGCCGCGCACCTTTCTCTGGCACACGGCAAACGACGAACTGGTCCCGGTCAAGAACTCGATCCGCTTCGTCGAGCGGCTGACCTCGCTCGGGGTGCCGGTCGAGTACCATATCTTCCCCGACGGTCGGCACGGGCTGGGACTGGCAAAGGAAAACCCGTACGTCGCGCGCTGGACCGAACTGCTGAGAGGATGGCTGATCGCCAACGGGTGGCTGGAGGAATAAGCGACGAGGGGTACTCGAGCTTTCTTGTAAGAAAGCTCGGCAAAGAGCTTCAATAGATTATTGAAGAGCAAAACGGCGAGTGCGCTCGCCGTTTTGCGGTTTCAAAAACAGGACGGAGTGGAAGATCCATTCCGTCCTGATATTTTATTGAGGTTTGGCGCCGCAGAAGTCGGTGAAGAAACGGTCGATCCGTCCCGGCAGACGGCGACGGACCGTGATCGCGCGGACGATCATAAGGATCAGCAGGATCGCGGGCGGGATCGCGGGGACCCAGAAGTTCCGCCCCGGGAACAGGTACGAAACGCCGAGCAGAATACCGTAGAACAGGGCGAGCACGGTCAGGCGGGCGACGCCGGACAGGAGCAGACCGTAAAGCCGACTTCCGAACGTGACTTCCCCGTCGGCGGGGTCGTGGGCGAGCGTGCCGCGGAGCGAAGCGCCGCCGTTTTGGTCGGGGGTAACCGTGACCGCAAGGTCCAGATTGCCCGCCGGGGTCGTCCCCTCGCGGACGAGGAGCGTGAACGTCCCCTGCTCCGGGTCGGATCTCTTTAAGGTCATACGGGCGCGGCGGTCGCCCTGCAGGGCGTTGAACTCGGTTATCCGTTCGTCGACCGACGCGATCAGGGCGTCGGGGGAGGTGGCGGTCGTATAGTTGAATTGCGTTTGTTTCACTTCGGGATCCTTTCCTATTTTATCATTACGCGCGTCAGCGGATCAGAACGATCAGGGCGACAAGGAACGCGAGCACCCCGCCGACCGCGCCGATCGAGGCAAGGTAGATGAGCAACCGGATCTTTTCGCGCATCCGCTCCATCTTGTCGCAGAGCAGCCGCGCGCTGTCGCCGAGTTCGGTCCCGAGCGCGTCGATCCGCTCCTCGAGTTTCTCGTTCGCCTTTTTCTGCGCGATCAAGGCGACGCGCAGGTCCGCGCTGCCGCCGTTTACACCGGGCGTCTGCGCCCTCGCCTCTTCCCGTCCCTCTCCCGTCGCCGTCTGCGGTTCGGGGTCGGCGGGGATCTCGTCGGGGATCGGTCGGCGTTTGGCGAGCAGGGTGTCGAGGTACTTGCAGTATTCGGTCAGGTGGGCGTAGCCCTCCGGCGTGATCCCGCGCGCGACCAGCGCGTCGCGCCGCTCGTGCAGGTGGGTCAGATTGTCGGTTTCGGTCGGTTCCTCAAGGAACGGCGTGACCTTTTTCCGGCAGGAGACGCACAGGACGCGGTCGGTCCCGCTCCAGAGTTCGTCGGTCTCGTTGAAGAAGGTCAGACGGCACCCGCAGTTCACACAGTTCATAGTTTCCTCCCCGGGGGATCGGCGTCCCCCTGATACGCTCCTATTGTACCATATTCCACCCCCTTTGTCAATCGTTTGGAAACGCCCGAAAAAGGTCAAAAAAGCCCTGCCCGAGCGCGGTTTTCGCCCCTTTGCCGCGATCGGCGTTTTTGTGCCGTATGCACAACATATTGTGGCAAGTTTAAAAAATTTTACTATATTTTGCGTTTTGCTCTTGACATCGCACTTCGGGAATGCTATAATAGACGCAGTTCCAAAAAAAACTGCAAGGGACGCCCGGGACGTCGACGCGTGACGACCTGGAGAGGGGCGGTATAAACCGCAGAGATCAAGTGCAGCGACCACTCAAGGTTGCCGCACTTGATTTTATCTAAGGAAAGGACAAAGGAGAGAATTTTTATGTATCGCGTACAAAAAAGAGACGGCAGTATTGTGGATTTTGACCTGACGAAGATCAGGGACGCCATCGAAAAAGCGTTCATCGCGCAAAATAAAAACTACGAGGGGAGCGTCATCGACTTTCTTGCCCTGAAAGTGACGGCGGATTTCGAGCCCAAGATCAAGGACGGGCTGATCGCGGTCGAGACCATTCAGGACAGCGCCGAAAACGTGCTGGTCCAGTCGGGCTACGCCGACGTGGCGAAGGCGTATATCCTTTACCGCCGTCAGCGCGAGAAGATCCGCAACACCAAGAACGCCGTCCTGAACTATAAGGAGATCGTGGACAGCTACCTCAAGGCGATGGACTGGCGCGTCAAGGAGAACTCGACCGTCACCTACTCCGTCGGCGGTCTGATCCTCTCGAACTCCGGCGCGATCACGGCGAACTACTGGCTCTCCGAGGTCTATTCGGGCGAGATCGAGCGGGCGCACCGCGAGGCGGACATCCACATCCACGACCTCTCGATGCTGACCGGTTACTGCGCCGGTTGGTCGCTGAAACAGCTGATCCGCGAGGGTCTTGGCGGCATTCCCGGCAAGATCTCGAGTTCCCCCGCCTCCCACCTCTCCACGCTCTGCAACCAGATGGTCAACTTCCTCGGTATCATGCAGAACGAGTGGGCGGGCGCGCAGGCGTTCTCCTCCTTTGACACCTACCTCGCTCCTTTCGTCAAGGTGGACAACCTAACCTACAAGGAAGTGAAGCAGTGCATCCAGTCCTTCGTCTACGGCGTGAACACCCCGTCGCGTTGGGGCACGCAGGCGCCGTTCACCAACATCACCCTTGACTGGACCATCCCCGCCG
>CAMJCC010000029.1 GCA_946404035.1 uncultured Clostridia bacterium
TGACCCTGGACGCGGATCCGAGCCGTCACGTCGTTGAGGAGTGGACCGTGACCACTCCCGCCACGATGTTTAACCAGACCGGGACACGAACCGGCGTATGCACGGTCTGCCACGACCCGATAAACGAGCCGCTGACCTACGAGCCGACCGTTCTGGTCTGCGACGACGCGTCCTCCGGCGTATATAAACTCGACACGGTCGAGTATTCCGATATTCTGGGCGACAAGCACTTCTATCCGACGACCGAGGATCCCGCGGGCAACGACCTCCTGGTCGAATACTCGATCCTCTGGAACCCCTCGATGCTCAACCTGAGCACGAACGGCAACGATCCCTACATCACCACCCGCCTTTCCCGGTCGGAACCGATCCTGTACTGGTCGCCTGCGAACGATATCGGTTACAGCGACTGTAAATACGCCGGCGGCTTTGAGTGGATGGGCAACTATTCGACGCCTGTTTCGGACGCCGAAGTGGAAACTCCGGCTAAGATGTGCGGGAAGACCGGCACCTACGCCGACTATCCGAACGTCGGCGGCGCGATCGCTCCCGACGCTGACAATTTGAATAACGGGCACGAATGGGGCTGGCACCGCGTTCAGATCCGCATCCATCAGGACGTGATCGACGAGGCAGCCGTGAAAGCGGGCACCGCCGGCGACAAGGCGGAGGATTACCGTGCGACCGCCACCGTCTACTTTGACGGCGTTCCGGCGTTTAAACTCTCCACCGGCACCAAGGGTATGCAGGAAGCGGCGAACCTCCTCTTTACCGCTGCGTCCGACGGCGAGAACGGCATCACCTACGAGGACGGCACCGCCTCCGTCATTCCGTTCAACGTCAACAGAACGAGAACGGACGCTGATACCACCGCGTATATCGTGTTCGCGGACGTGTTCGTCACTTGCGGCAAAAACTTCGTGATGAACGTCGAGAAGGTCGCGTCTCCCGCGGCGAATACGTTCACCGTCGAGGAAGAGGGGGCGGAGCCCGTGAATATCGACGCTCCCATCTACTTCAAACTCGCCGATTAAGACGACGCGCGGATGCGGCACAGACCGGAAAACAAAAATGGGATATTGTATTGTCCGTTGATGCTTTCCGCTTTGTGTGTGATCCATTCATAGCAAACGCTCATTAAGGATGAAAACCGCCCCGCGGGGCGGTTTTCTCCTTTTGATTTGAATTTTTGTTTTCCTCTTGCCGTTCTCTATCCAGTCGCCGTCGAAACCCGTTTGCGCGTCGCTCGCAGGTTCGCTTCTTCAAACGGGTTCTTTGGGCGACACCACTTCACGAAAACGACCCACCGGGGCGTTTTCGCTCGCTAACCTCTCGGAGTACCTTTGTACACCTTCGGGTCGAGAACGGCAATTCTGCACTCGCCTGCACGCGTCTGACGGCATTGGCTGGCGCGGTTAGGTCGAAAGGATGCTTCCATTCGCGCCACGCAGGGGCTGGGGTCCCCGCACGGCATATCGAGTGTTTTGCGTTTGCGCGGAAAACAATCCGCGTTGCGAAGCAACATATAGAGCCGCCGGCGGCAAATCGCGTTTTCGCGCAACGAAAACATTTCGTTGCGCGGGAACGTCGGAGCTTTCTCGTTTTTTCGACACCACCCCCGGGACATTGACAAAGATTTTACAATTTGCCGCGGCGGAACGATTGACAAATCTTTTCTTCTCTTGTATAATAAGTATAATGAGCAGATCGGGGGGACGGCTATGGTCGGAAAGACGATCCTGGTTACCTCCGGGAAGGGCGGGGTCGGTTGTTCGACGGTCGCCGCCCGGTTGGCGGTCGCGTTTGCGCGGCGGGAGGTTTCGGTCCTGCTCGTCGATCTGTCGGCGGGGAACCCGGCGCAGGATCTTCTGTTCGGGCTTGCCGAACGGGCGGTCTACGACGCGCGCGACGTGATGTGCGCGCGGGTCGATCCGAGACGGGCGTGTCTGCCCGCTCCGACGGTCCCAAACCTTTGGGTCTTGCCCGGCTCGACCGTGTTCGACGGGGTGCCCGGGGACGCCGAGGTCATCCGGCTGTTCGAGACCTTGCGCGGCGGTTCCGACTGCGACGTGATGATCGTCGACGTGCCGAAAGAGATCGTCGGGGTCCTTACCGAATTTGCCGACGTGACCCTCGCGGTCTCGGACTTCTCGGCGGCGTCGCTGCGCGCGACGTCGGCGCTCAACCGTTCGCCGCGGGCGAAAATGCAGGTGGTTTTGAACCGCTTTTCCCCGGAACGCGAGGCGGCGGGAACGCTCCCGACCGTGCGAGAGGCGCTCGATCTGGCAGGGCTGCCTCTGGCGGCGATCCTCTTCGACGAGCCGCTGCTCCCGGACGACGATCTCTGCGAGCCGGGACGGTCGCGCGGACGGCCGGCGTTGGACGTGCCGTGCAAAAATCTGTCCATTCGGATCACGGGCGGGCACGCTCCGCTGTTTACGGGCTTGATCCGGGGACGCAAACGGAAAAAGATCCTCGCCAAAATGGCGAAAAGGCGGTTGGAAAACGCCTGAATACAAACTGTGACAGGGAGGAAGGCTTCATGGAAATTGCATTGATCGCGGACGACGGAAAGAAGGAACTGATGGCGCAATTCTGTATTGCGTACAGCGGTATCCTGTCCAAACACCACATCTGCGCGACCCAGACGACGGGCAAGTACGTGAAGGACGCGACCGACCTCGATATTGAGATGCTGATGTCGGGGAGCACCGGCGGATGCGAACAGATCCAGTCCCGTATCAGTTTCAACGAGATCGATATCCTGTTCTTCTTCCGCGATACCGAGCCCGCCGAGCGGCATTCCGCGATGCAGCAGGATATGCTGCGGCTCTGCGACGTGTACAGCGTCCCGGTCGCGACCAACCTCGCGACGGCGGAGGTGTTGGTCATGGCGCTGGATCGCGGCGAACTCGACTGGCGGAAACTGGTCAATCCCTATCTGCTCCGCCGGAGCAAAGGGACGTTCTGACCGGGGAACGGTCTTTGGCGGAGGGCGTATGCTCTCCGCTTTTCTATCCTTGATCGCTTTGGAGGGGAGGGGAACCGATGGAACGCATGACGGTCAGACGGGTCAGCGAGATCGCTCCCGCGTCGGGAGAAACCGAGATCATCTCCGGCGAGTGGGTCGGCGCGCTCCGCACGAACTCCGCCGAACTCCTCGTCACCTTTACCGAGCCGGTCGAGGGCGGCAAGGTGTTCAACCGCGTGATCTGGCGCGACGGCGCCCTGACCGTCGACCGGCGCGGCGCCGTTTCGTCCCGGATCGTGTTCCGGGCGGGCGAAACCGTCGAGACCGAACTCTCGATCCCGCCGCTCGTGCTCCCGATGACGGTCAAAACCGAGGAAGTGTTATTGCTCCCGACCCCGAACGGGGTTGGGTTCCGCGTCCTGTTCTCGTCGGTCGTCGGCGACGAAGAACGCAGGACCGATCTGACCATTACGGCGACGCCGTTCTGACGCCGCGGAAAGGAGGGGAACGCCCGTGCTGCAAAACGAACTGAAAACGCAACTGAAAGCGGGGAAGATCGGGGGCGTGTACCTCTTCTCTGGAGAGGAGGACTACCTCAAACGATACTATCTCGGCGAGATCCGAAAGGCGATCTTGACCGACCCTGTCTTCGACGCGTTCAATCACCCCGTTTTCCACGGGGAGGAGATCGATTTCGCCGCCCTGACCGACGCGATCCAGGCGCCCCCGATGATGGCGGACCGGAAGCTGATCGAGTGGACCGGCGCCGACCTCGAGGACTGGAAAGACGCGGATTTCGCCGCGCTGGAGGGGCTCGTCCGCACGGTGAACGAGAACCCCGCCGCGGTGGTGGTGTTCCTCGTCGGGCAGGAGGGGATGGCGGCGGGGACGCTCAAACGACCCTCCGCTCTCTTCAAACGGTTGTCCGGGATCGTGCAGACGGTCAATTTCGAGACCTCGACCGACGACCGGCTCGCCGCGTGGCTGAACGCGCATATCGTGCACGAGGGGCTGGACGCCGAGCCGGGCGCGCTCCGCGCGATGATCGACCGGTGCGGGCATTCGATGGATATCCTCTCGACCGAGACCGGGAAACTGGTCTGCTACGCCCGCGCCCACGAACTGCGCACCGTGACCGTCGCGATGGTGGAATTGGTCTGCGCCTCTACCGCCGAGGACGACGCGTTCGGGCTGACCAACGCCGTTTTGGAGGGGGATACGCCCGGCGCGTACCGGAAACTCTCCGACCTCGTCCGGCGGCGCGTGGATCCGATGGTCGTGCTGGGTCAGGTCTCGCGCCTGATCTCGGACCTCGCGTCGGTCGCTTGCCTGCTCGAGGAGGGCACGCCCCCCTCCGGCGTCGCTTCCGTACTCGGTATGAACGAGTATAAGGCAAAACTGTATATCGGCTGCGTCGGTAAACGCCGCCCCGAACAGTTCCGCGAACTTCTCGCCCAGTGCCGCGAAATGGACCTCGCCTCCAAACGCGGAGCCGATCCGTTGATCCAGATAGAGAGGTTCTTATCTACTGCTTCGGATGGGGTACGCCCGCTTTCTTGAAAGAAAGCGGGGCAAAGAACTTTCAATAAAGAATTATTGAAGAGCAAAACGGCGCGCGAACCTCTGTGCGCTGCGACGCCGTTTTTCGGTTCCATAGCCGATACTTTATCTATTCTCTTTGCTTTTGTTTCTTTACTTTGGTCAAAAAAGATAACCGCCGCGCGGCAGAGAGCCGCGCGGCGGATTTTTCGTATGCGGGGTTTTCGTTAAAGTTCTGTTTTTGAAACCGCGCCACGAGGTACGAGCGGCGCAAACTTCATTATTAAATGAAGTTCTTTGCGGCGCTTTCTTCCAAGAAAGCGCCTCGTCCTCCCTCGTTCCCCTCGTCCTTAACCGTCCCACGAAACGCCCGCCGAAACGTCGACGGTGAGGGGCAGGGAGAGGGAAGCGGCGCCCTGCATTTCCTCTTCGAGGATCTTCGATACCAGGAGCATATCGCTCTGCTCGCACTCGACGATCAGTTCGTCGTGCACCTGCATCACGAGTTCCGCCGTGGGGATCTCGTTTTTCAGCCGCCGGAAGACCCGGATCATCGCGATCTTCATAATATCGGCGGAACTCCCCTGGATCGGGGCGTTCATCGCGATCCGGCGTCCGAACGCCTGGGTCATCTTATTCACCGAGCGCAGCTCGGGGATATACCGCCTCCGGTGGAAAATGGTCTCGGTGTAACCCGTCTCGGTCGCGTCGGCAATGGTCCTTTCGAGGTACTCCCCGATCTTCGGGAAATGCGCCTTGTACGCGTCGATATACTCCTTCGCCTCGCGCATGGGGATCCCGAGATCCTGCGAGAGCGAGAAGGGTCCGATCCCGTACATGATCCCGAAATTGACCGCTTTCGCGCGCTTGCGCATCTCCGGGGTCACCATATCTTCGGGAACGTGGAACACCGACGCCGCGGTCGAGGTATGCACGTCCGCGCCGCTGTGGAACGCCGCGAGCATAGTTTCGTCGCCCGACACGTGGGCGAGCAGGCGAAGTTCGATCTGCGAGTAGTCCGCGTCCACCAGCACCCGCCCCTTCTTCGCCACGAACAGACGGCGGAACAGCCGCCCGAGCTCGGTGCGCACGGGAATATTCTGCAGGTTGGGTTCCGCCGAGGAGAGCCGCCCCGTCGCGGTCTGCGCCTGCTTGAAATCGGTGTGGATGCGGTCGTTTTCGTCCGCCGCCGCGAGCAGCCCCACGGCGTAGGTCGAGTGCAGTTTGGTCAACTGGCGGTAGGCGAGGATCTCCGAAATGATCGGGTGTTCGTAGCGCAGCCCCTCCAGCACGTCCGCCCCGGTCGAGTACCCGGTCTTGGTTTTCTTGCCGCCCCTCAGCCCGAGTTCCTCGAACAGGACGACCCCGAGTTGCTTCGGGGACAGGATATTGAACGGATGCCCCGCCAATTCGCAGATCTTTTCGGCTTTCGCCTTTGCCTCCGCGTCCAGCGTCTCGCCCAGCGCGATCATCCCCGCGCGGTCGATGCCGAACCCGGTCTTCTCCATCTGATACAGCACCGGGATAAGGGGCAGTTCCACTTCGTCGAGCAGTTCTTCTTCGCCCGCTTCGCGCACTTTCCCGCGCAGGACCGGCTCGAGTTCGTAGGCGAGGTGCGCCGCGGGCGACCCCTCCGGCACGCTCTTTCCGAGCAGGGTCAGGGCAAGCCCCGCGACCGAACTCTGTCCCTCTCCGGGACGGAGCAGATAGGCGTATAGCAGAAGATCGAGCGGGATCGGGGCGAAACCGACGCCCGCCTCCGAAAGGTAGTGCATCAGTTTTTTCGCGTCAAAACAGACGATCTCGCGTTTGCCGTCAGCGAACAGCGGGGCGAGCGCGGGGATCTCTTCGCGCGCCACGAGCAGGCGTTCCCCGTCCGAGGCGAGGGCGAGCCCGTCTTCGCGGACCTCGACGGAAAACCGCCCGGTCAGCCGCCCGACCGCTTCCTTTGCCGATACGGCGGTATAGACCGGCGCGTCGTCCGCGGCTTGATCCCGGACGGTCACGCCGCCCGACAGATCGAACAGGTCCGGGATCGCCCCGGCGGGGGCGGCGGGACGCGCGACCTTCGGCGCCGTCAGTTTGAACTGCCGGATGAACGCGGTGAATTCAAGGTCGAGGAACAGGTCGTACAGCGCGTCGTTGTCGATCTCGCGCCGTTTGATATCGTCGAGCGAAAGTCCCAGCGGGACCGCCGTATCGATGGTGGCGAGGGTCCGGGAGAGCAGGGCGCTGTCGCGTCCCTCGACGATCTTCTTGCGCAGGGCGGGGGAGAGGGCGGGATCGTCGCCGTGCGAGAGCACCTCGTCGAGCGAGCCGTAGTCGACAAGCAGTTTGACCGCCGTTTTCTCGCCCACGCCGGGGATGCCCGGGATGTTGTCGGAGGCGTCGCCCATCATGGCTTTCAGGTCGATGAACCGTTCGACCGGAATGCCGTACTTTTCGCGGAACGCGTCGGCGTCAAAGGGGGTGGTGTCGCTGTTCCCGGCGAGCAGGACGGTGACGCGGTCGTCGATCAGCTGGAGCAGGTCGCGGTCGCCCGAGAGGATATAGGCGTCGATCCCCTCTCTTGCCGCCATCTTCGCCAGCGTGCCCTGGATGTCGTCGGCTTCGTAGCCGGGGCGTTCCAGAACGGTAAGACCCATCGCGGTCAAAACCGCCTTGCACCCGTCGAACTGCGAGAGGAGTTCGGGCGGGGTCGGGCGGCGTCCCGCCTTGTATTCGGCGTAGAGCTTGTGCCGGAAGGTCGGCGCGTGCACGTCGAACGCGACGGCGACGTAATCGGGAGAAAGGGCGGTCAACTGTCGGTTAATGATGTTGACCGTCCCGTATATGGCGTTGGTGGCGCGCCCGTCCCGGGTCGACAGGGGGCGGATCCCGTAAAAGGCGCGGTTGATGATACTGTTACCGTCGACGACGAGAAGTTTCTTCATTGTTTCTTATTCGTGCGCGCAGCGGTACGAGGGGCAGACGCGCGCGGCGTGCGCGCGGCAGTTGACGTGCGCTGGGGACGCGAGGGGCTCTCGGGGGAGGCGAAGATAGCCAGGTCGTCCTCCACGTCGGCTTCCTCCCGGGTCACGTCGTTCTGCACGGGCGCTTCGGCGGGACGGGGCTCGTCCCCGAAGAAACTGATCTGCTCGACGTCCTCCGGATCCATCGGTTCGGCTTCCGACGCCGCCTCGGCTTCGGCAAGGATGCGACCCGCGATCCCGCCCACCGTCTGCGGGGGTTTGACGGTCAGGGAAGAGAAGTGCGCGAGGATATAGATCGCAAAACCGAGAAGCAGGAAGTCGTCGATCGCGCTGTCCAGGACCGGCGTCTGCCGGACCAGCGCGTAGAGCAGGTTCGGCACGGCGACCGTGACCGTCAGAAGCAGCGAGATCATCCCGACCGCGGCGTACAGCGTCCACATCGGACGGTCGAGGGCGATCCGCGCCTCGCAGAGGAAGAACAGAGCCACCGAGAGGAACGCCGCCTGGGACGCGATCTTGACGTCGGCGTTCATCGGGAGCGTATAGTCGAAGTAAAGGAACAGCGTGTAGAAGAGCGCGAGCAGCGAGACCGACATCGCGGCGAGGGCGTGGACGGCGTTCAGCACCTGCCGTTTCGCCACCGAGAAGACCGAGGAGATCGCCGCGACCGCGCCGAAGAACGCCGTCGCGATGCAGAAGATGACCGCCTGGACCGAGATGCCGCCGCGGGCGATCCGGGTCGAGAGCGACGCCGGATGAAGCTCGAACAGCCGGAACAAGGAGAACGCCAGGACCAGGATCCCGGCGAGCGCCACCGAGAACACCACCGGCAGGCCCTTGCCTGGTTCGCGGATCTCCATCTTCCCGCGGAGAGGGGCGAGCTGCGTGAGCAAAAGGATCACGCCGATCACCGTCGCCAGCCGCGCGATCTCGTGCGTCATGGAGTGCAGGGCAAAATATCCGTTGGCGTGGTCAAACCCCGCCGAGAACAGAGCGATCGTCCGCAAAACGACGACCGCCGCCGTGAGCAGCAGGGTCCCCGCCAGGTAGATCCGGAAGATCCGTTTGGTCTTTTCAATCATGTCGTGGTTTTTCCTTTCGTATCGCGTCCCGGGACGCGCCCGGGGGTGTTTCCGATCGTATCTACCCTATTGTACCGCAAATTTGTGAACAGATTGTAACCAAAAGGGGCGTCGGAGAGAATTCTTCCGTCTTTTTTCGCGCGTAAGGGAGCGCGCGCCCCCACGCGCGCGACTTTGGCGGCGCCGAAACGCCCCGGTCCAAGCCCCCGCGACCCCCGTTTTTGCCTCTTTCGGGTCAAAAACTGGTACATTTGCACAAAAACGGAAGCAAAAATCGCCCGAAATTTCTACGTGCGACCGCGCAAAAATTTTTTGAAACGGTTGATTTTTCGCTCCAAATGATATATAATAGTCGAGCTTGATATGCGATGAAGCGAGAGGTTGCTGCGTAAAGCAGGGAATTTTCGTGGAGTATGTCCGATCAAACGGGCGAAAAAACAAGTGCGGAGAACCGTACAACCGTGTCTTTTTCGTCGGGCGGGTCCGTCTTTTTCAGCGGCAGACGGATTCCCCGTTTTCGTCAGGGCGCAAATGATACGCCCGGCACGGTGTGAAAGCATCGCCCTCCCAAAATTCAAAAAGGAGGAACAACCAAATGGCAAACGAGAAACTCAGAGTGAGACTGAAGAGCTACGATCACACCCTTGTCGACGCCGCGGCGGCAAAGATCGTGGAGATCGCGAAACGGAACGGCAACGCCGTGTCCGGCCCCATCCCGCTTCCCACCGATAAGGAGATCATCACGATCCTCCGCGCGGTGCACAAGTACAAGGACAGCCGGGAACAGTTCGAGCGTCGCACTCACAAACGTCTTGTGGACATTCTCAATCCCCAGGCGAAGACGGTCGAGGCGCTGATGAGCGTCGAACTCCCCGCCGGCGTCGAGATCGAGATCGAAAACAAGTAAGGGAACCCGAAAACCACGCCTCGTGGTCAAGTTGACGGTCCGGGAGACCGGAAATCCAACCGTCAACCAATAACCGAAAGTGAGGAAGAAAATGAAAAAAGGCATCATCGGCAAGAAACTCGGTATGACGCAGATCTTCGACGAGATCGGAAACGTCATCCCCGTCACCCTGATCGAGGCCGGTCCCTGCGCCGTGACGCAGAAGAAGACCGCCGAGAAGGATGGCTACGAAGCTCTCCAGCTCGCCTTTGGCGACTGCACGGAGAAGAAGCTCAACAAACCCGAGAAGGGTCATCTCGCCAAAACGGGCGTCTCCCCCAAGAGACACCTCAAGGAATTCCGTCTTGACGACTGCAGCGCGATCAACGCCGGAGACGTGATCACCGTCGATACCTTCGCCGTCGGCGAAAAGGTCGACATCACCGGGATCACCAAAGGCCGCGGTTTCACCGGTTCGATCAAGAGATGGAACCACCACGTGCTCAAGATGACGCACGGTACCGGCCCCGTACACCGTGAGGTCGGTTCGATGGGCGCGAACTCTTCGCCCTCCCGCGTATTTAAGAATAAGAAGATGGCGGGGCAGTACGGAAACGAACAGGTCACTATCCTGAACCTTTCCGTCGTGAAAATCGATTCCGAAAAGAACCTGATCGCCGTGAAGGGCGCCGTTCCCGGTTCGCGGGGCGGTATCGTCTTCATCCGGGATTCGGTGAAAGCATAACGGAAGGAGGAAGTTACAATGCCTAATATGAAAGTTGTTGATATGGCGGGCAAGGAAGTCGGCAAGATCAAACTCTCCGACGCCGTGTTCGGCCAGGAAGTCAGATCCGACATCCTCCATACCGCTGTCCGGGCGTACCTGCTCAACCAGAGACAGGGGACCCAATCCACCCTGACCCGTACCGAGGTCTCGGGTGGCGGCAAAAAGCCCTGGAGACAAAAGGGCACCGGTCACGCAAGACAGGGTTCGACCCGCGCTCCGCAGTGGACCCACGGCGGCGTCGCGCTCGGTCCGAAGCCCCGCTCCTACCGCGTGAACCTCGATAAGCGGACCAAACGCGCCGCTCTGATCTACGCCCTGTCGGGCAAGTGCGCAGCCGACGAACTCGTGATCGTCGACGCCGTGACCCTCGACGGGTACAAGACCAAGACGATGGTCGATATGTTTGCCGCTCTCGGCGCGGACAAGAAGCCGATGCTCGTCCTCGACGGTATCAACGAGGTCGCGATCAAGAGCTGCGCCAACATCCCCGGCGCAAAGGTCTCGCACTTCTTCAGCCGTGAGAACGAGGTGGGCGAAAACGTCATCTGTTCCGACGTCAACGTCTACGACATTCTGAACAGCGGCAAGCTGATCCTGACCCGCGCCGCTGCCGAAAAGATCCAGGAGGTGTACGGCAAATGAAACTCGCATCCGATATCATCAGACGGCCTCTGATCACCGAAAAGAGCATGGACCTCGCCGCCAAGAAGCGTTACTGCTTCGAGGTCGAGAAGTCCGCTACCAAACCCGAGATCGCCGCGGCGGTCGAGGAGATGTTCGGCGTCAAGGTCGAAAAGGTCAACACCGTCAACATGAAAGCCAAGCCGAAACGGATGGGCGTTCATGCCGGAACCACCAGAACGTGGAAGAAAGCGATCGTGATCCTTACCGAGGATTCCAAGACCATCGCCTTCTTCGACAGTCTGAACTAAGGGAGGAGAAGCGTAAATGGCTACCGTTAAGTATAAGCCGACAACTCCGTCGCGCAGAAATATGCAGGCGCCTTCTTTCGATGAGGTGACCAAATTCTCTCCCGAAAAGAGCCTCATCACCAAAAAGAAGAAGACCGCCGGCAGAAACAGCTACGGCCGGATCACCGTCCGTCACCACGGCGGCGGGAACAAGCAGAAGTACCGGATCATGGACTTCAAGCGTCAGGACGCGGAACCCGCAAAGGTGATCGGCGTCGAGTACGACCCCAACCGGACCGCGTATATCGCGCTGCTTGAGAACGAGGCGGGCAAGAAGAGCTATATCATCGCTCCCGTCGGTCTGAAGGACGGCGACGTCGTCTACTCCGGCGCCGACGCCGACATCAAGCCGGGCAACAGCCTGCCGATCTCCGCGATCCCCGTCGGTACTTTCATCCACAACGTCGAACTCTATCCCGGCAAGGGCGCTCAGCTCGTCCGTTCCGCCGGCGCCGCGGCTCAGCTGATGGCAAAGGAGAACGGCGTGGCGCAGATCCGCCTCCCCTCGGGCGAGGTCCGGATCGTCCGCCTCGATTGCAAGGCGACCATCGGTCAGGTCGGCAACGTCGAGCACGAGACCGTGAAACTCGGCAAAGCCGGTAAGACCCGTCACCTCGGCATCCGTCCGACCGTCAGAGGTTCGGTCATGAACCCTGTCGACCACCCGCACGGCGGCGGCGAAGGCAAATCTCCCGTCGGTCATCCCGGGCCCGTGACCCCGTGGGGTAAACCCGCCCTCGGATACAAGACGAGAAACAGCAAGGCGAGAACCGATAAGTTCATCGTCAAGCGCAGAAACAGCAAGTAAGGGCTGAGAAGGGAGCACACAGAATATGAGCAGAAGTCTGAAGAAACCGCCTTTTGTCGAAGTCAAGCTCTTCAACAGAGTTTGCGAGATGAACGCAAAGGGTGAGAAAAAGGTACTGAAGACGTGGTCCCGTGCATCCACCATCTTCCCGGAGTTCGTCGGTCATACGATCGCCGTTCACGACGGCAGAAAGCACGTTCCGGTGTATATTACCGAGGATATGGTCGGTCACAAGCTCGGCGAGTTTGCGCCTACCCGTACGTTCAAGGGCCACGCAGGTTCCAAGACGTCGAACAACGGAAACTGACAGGAGGATAACTGAAAATCATGCAGAAAGAGAAAAGAGAAGCTCTGGAAGCCCGCAAGGCCGCTGAAAAGAACGCGCCCGAGGGAAGAGCGTATCTGAAGTATGTCAGGATCTCCCCCCGGAAAGTGAAGATCGTTCTGGACCTGATCCGCGGCAAGGATACCGACCAGGCAATGGCGATCCTGAAGAACACCCGGCGCGCGGCGAGCGAGTATCTCATCAAGCTGCTGAACAGCGCCGTGGCGAACGCCGAACACAAGAACGCCGAGAAGGGTCTCGGAATGGATACCGCAAGTCTGTACGTGGCGGAATGCTTCGTCTGCCCCGGTCCTACGCTGAAGCGTATGCAGCCGAGAGCGCAGGGAAGAGCGTTCGGCATCCTCAAGAGGACCAGCCACGTCACCCTCGTCGTGAGGGAAAGAAAATCGGAGAAGGAGGTCGGTTAAAGCATGGGACAGAAAGTAAATCCGCACGGCCTGCGCGTCGGCGTGATCAAAAACTGGGATTCCAGATGGTATGTGAAAGATGAAGAGATCGGAGACACCATCGTTTCCGATTACAAGATCAGAAAATATCTGAAGGAGAAACTCCAGGCAGCCGGCGTCCCGAAAGTCGAGATCGAGCGCGACCGGTCGAGAGTGCGCGTGTTCATCCACTGCGCGAAACCGGGTATGGTGATCGGACGCGGCGGCGTCGAGATCGAGAAGCTGAAGACCGAACTCGAGGCGATGGTCGGTAAACCGGTCGCCGTCAACGTGTTCGAGATCAAGAACCCCGATCTGAACGCTCAGCTCGTCGCCGAGAGCATCGCGTCGCAGCTTGAGAGACGGACTTCGTTCCGCCGCGCCATGAAACAGGCGATCGGCCGGACGATGAAACTCGGAGCCAAGGGCGTGAAAGTGTCCTGCGGCGGCCGTCTCGGCGGCGCCGAGATCGCACGCACCGAGCATTATCACGAGGGGACCATTCCGCTGCAAACCCTGAGAGCCGACATCGAGTACGGCTTCTGGGAAGCCAACACCACCTACGGTAAGATCGGCGTGAAGGTCTGGATCTACAGAGGCGAGGTTCTCTCCGAGAACGCCGGCGCCGCTGAGAGAAGACCCGAAGAGCGCCGCGACAGACGTCCGCGCCGCAACGACGGCAACCGTCGCGACGGCGACCGTCGGTTCGGCAACAACGCCGGACCCCGTAGCGGAGGTGAACGTCGCTTCGGCAGAAACGCCGGGGGCCGCAGCTTCAACAAAACCAACGAAGGGGGCAACTGACAATGTTAATGCCGAAAAGAGTAAAGTACCGTCGTGTGCAGCGCGGTCGTATGAAGGGTAAAGCCCTTCGCGGCAACACGGTCACGAACGGCAGCTTCGGTCTTGTGGCGTTGGAGCCCGCCTGGATCACGAGCAATCAGATCGAGGCAGCCCGTATCGCC
This sequence comes from uncultured Clostridia bacterium, assembly GCA_946404035.1. Classification (GTDB taxonomy): domain Bacteria; phylum Bacillota; class Clostridia; order Oscillospirales; family CAG-272; genus UBA1740. The sequence goes on from CAMJCC010000029.1 coordinate 13,753, forward strand.
ATGACCCGTTATATCAAGCGCGGCGGTAAAGTCTGGATCAAGATTTTCCCCGACAAGCCCATCACCGAGAAACCCGCCGAGACCCGTATGGGTTCCGGTAAAGGTTCGCCCGAGTATTGGGTCGCCGTCGTGAAACCCGGACGCGTCCTGTTCGAGATGGACGGGATCTCCGAGGAGGTCGCCAAAGAGGCAATGCGTCTTGCCGGTCACAAACTGCCGATCAAGACCAAGTTCATTGCCAAGGAACAAGAGGCAGAGGAGGTTTGAGCCGTGAAAGCAGAAGAACTCAGAAGCATGAGCGCCGAGCAGCTCGGCGTCAAACTGCAGGATCTCAAAAAGGAACTGTTCAACCTCCGCTTCCAGCACGCGATCAATCAGCTTGACAACCCCCACAAGATCACCGACGTGAAGCACGATATCGCTCGCGTGATGACGGTCCTCCGTGAGAAGAACGCTTGAAGGAGAACGGAAAATGGAAGAACGTAATTTGAGAAAAGTCAGAGTCGGTCGCGTCGTCAGCAACAAGATGGACAAGACCATCGCGGTCGCGATCGAGGACCACGTCCGTCACCCGAAATACGGGAAGATCATCAAGCGTACCGTTAAGATCTACGCGCACGATGCGGACAACGCCTGCCAGATCGGCGACAAGGTCTCCGTGATGGAGACCCGCCCCCTCTCCAAGATGAAGAGATGGCGCCTCGTCGAGATCATCGAACGGGCACAGTAATCGAGAAACTCAATTCAGAAGTAGGCAGGTCAAAACGCTTGCCGAAGAGAATTCAGGAGGAAAAGATCAGTGATTCAGCAACAGTCTTTAATGAAGGTCGCCGATAACACCGGCGCCAAAGAACTGATGTGTATCCGTGTTCTCGGCGGTTCCCGTCGTCGCTACGCCGGCATCGGCGATATCGTTGTCTGCGCCGTTAAAAAGGCGGCGCCCAACGGGGTCGTGAAGAAAGGCGAAGTGGTGAAGGCGGTCATCGTCCGGACGGTGAAAGAGCTTCGCCGGGCAGACGGATCCTATATCAAGTTTGACGAGAACGCGGCTGTCATTCTGAAGGATGACAACACCCCGAGAGGGACGCGTATTTTCGGCCCTGTGGCAAGAGAGCTCCGCGACAGCGATTTCACCAAGATCCTGTCCCTGGCTCCCGAAGTACTTTGATCGGAGGAAACAACAATGAGTAAACTGCACATCAAAACGGGCGATACCGTTGTCGTTCTCTCCGGCGACGACAAGAAAATGAAAAAGGACGACAAGGTCGTCAAGAGGACCGGAAAAGTCATCGCCACCTCGCCCGCCGAGGGCAAGGTGATCGTCGAGGGCGTCAACGTGGTGTCCAAGCACACCAAGGCGCGCAAGCAGGGCGACGTCAGCGGTATCATCAAGACCGAGGGCGCGATCTACGCGTCGAAGGTCCAGCTTTACTGCCCCAACTGCGGTTGCGGCGTTCGTGTCAAGGCCGGCTACGAGGAAGCGAACGGCAAAAAGGTCAAGGTTCGCCTCTGCGTCAAGTGCGGCAAGAAGATCTGAGGAGGAGATAGACAATGTCAAGATTTGCCGAAAAGTATAAAGCAGAAGTCGCTCCTGCTCTGATGACGAAATTCGCCTACAAGAGCCCCATGCAGATCCCGCGTTTCGACAAGATCGTCATCAACGTCGGCGTGGGCGACGCGCGTGAGAACGCCAAGGTCATCGACAACGTGATCGACGAGATCACGATGATCGCCGGCCAGAAAGCGGTCCCCACCTACGCAAGAAAATCGGTCGCTAACTTCAAGGTCCGTCAGGGCATGAAGATCGGCGTCAAGGTGACCCTCCGCGGCGAGAGAATGTACGAGTTCATGGATAAACTCTTCAACTTCGCTCTCCCCCGCGTCCGTGACTTCAAGGGGATCAACCCCAACGCCTTCGACGGAAGAGGCAACTACTCCCTGGGTCTCAAGGAGCAGCTGATCTTCCCCGAGGTCGAGTACGACAAGGTCGAGAAGATCCGCGGGATGGACATCGTGTTCGTCACCACCGCCGGTACCGATGAGGAAGCCAAAGAGCTGCTCGCTCTGATGGGCGCTCCCTTTTCCAAATAATGCAGGAGGAGAACCGAAATGGCTAAGAAGTCAATGATCCTGAAGCAGCAGAGAACTCCCAAGTTCTCTACCAGAGCTTACAACCGCTGCAAAATTTGCGGGAGACCTCACGCATATATCCGGAAGTACGGGATCTGCCGTATCTGCTTCCGTGAGCTTGCCTACAAGGGCGAGATCCCGGGCGTCAGAAAGGCGAGCTGGTAATCCGAGAAGCCTCAACCGACCGGAAGGAAAGCCGGCGCGGCTTTAACCGCCGGTCAGCCGCCGCCATAATCGCGGCAGCAAGAAAAAACAAACTTGCATAAAGGAGGATTCAAAATCCATGCAAATGTCAGATGTAATCGCAGATATGCTCACCCGGATCCGGAACGCCAACGACGCGAAGCACCAGACCGTCGACGTTCCCGCCTCCAACATGAAGCGCGCGATCGCCGATATCCTGCTCGAAGAGGGCTATATCAAGGCGTTCCAGATGATCGAAGACGGCAAGCAGGGGATCATCCGCATCTCCCTGAAGTACGGCGAGGGCAAAGCGAAGGTCATCCACGGTCTTCGCCGGGTCTCCAAGCCGGGTCTTCGGATCTACGCTTCCTGCGAGGATATGCCTAAGGTGATGAACGGACTCGGGATCGCGATCGTGTCGACCTCGAAGGGCGTCATGACCGATAAGAAAGCCAGACTTGCCAACGTCGGCGGCGAAGTGCTCGCCTTCGTGTGGTAAGAGCGGGGAGGTATCGAAATGTCAAGAATTGGAAGAGAACCCATTACCATTCCCGCAGGCGTGACCGTCAACGTTGCCGAGGGCAACGTCGTGACGGTGAAGGGCAAACTCGGTGAGATCACCGAGACCTTCAATCCCGCGCTCGGGATCAAAGTGGACGGCGCGACCCTGACCGTCACCCGCCCCGACGACGAGAAAGAGAGCCGTGCGCTCCACGGGCTCACCCGCGCGCTGATCGCCAATATGGTGAAGGGCGTGACCGAGGGCTTCGAGAAGAAGCTCGAGATCGTCGGCGTCGGCTACAAGGTCGAGAAACAGGGCAAGAAGATCGTTCTCAACCTGGGTCACTCCCACCCGATCTACTTCGAGGAGGGGAA
>CAMJCC010000030.1 GCA_946404035.1 uncultured Clostridia bacterium
CGTGATGGAGGGAAAGATCGTTTATCAAGAGGAGCGGGGATAACGCTCCCGGGGAGGATATGAAATGGCAAAGAGAACAGATTTGAAGAAGATCATGATCATCGGCTCCGGCCCCATCGTCATCGGGCAGGCGGCGGAGTTTGACTACGCGGGAACGCAGGCGTGTCTGTCGCTCAAAGAGGAGGGTTACGAGGTCATCCTCGTCAACTCCAACCCGGCGACCATTATGACCGATACCGAGATCGCCGACAAGGTGTACATGGAGCCCCTGACGCTGGAGTACGTGGCGAAGATCATCCGCTACGAGCGCCCCGACGCCATCCTGCCGGGCATCGGCGGGCAGACCGGGCTCAACCTGGCGATGCAGCTGGAAAAGAAAGGCATCCTCCGCGAGTGCAACGTCGAGCTGCTCGGGACCAGCAGCGAGAGCATCGAAAAAGCCGAGGACCGCGAGGAGTTCAAGAAACTCTGCGAGAGCATCGGTGAACCCGTCATCCCCTCCGAGATCACCTACTCGGTCGAGGAGGCGGTCGCGGCGGCAAAGCGCATCGGGTACCCCGTCGTGCTCCGTCCGGGCTTCACGCTCGGCGGCACGGGCGGCGGCTTTGCCGATACCGAAGAGGAACTGCTCGACCTTGCCCCCAACGCCTTCGCCCTCTCCCCGGTGCACGAGGTGCTGATCGAAAAGAGCGTCAAGGGATATAAAGAGATCGAGTTCGAAGTGATGCGGGACGCCTACGACCACGTCATCACGGTCTGCGGGATGGAGAACGTCGACCCCGTCGGCGTGCATACCGGCGACAGCATCGTCGTCGCGCCGATCCTCTCGCTTTCCGCGGGCGACCTCAAAATGCTGAACGACAGCGCCCTGAAACTGATCCGCGAACTGAAGATCGCGGGCGGGTGCAACGTGCAGTTCGCGCTCGACCCCAATTCCAGCAAATACTACCTGATCGAGGTCAACCCGCGCGTGTCGCGGTCTTCCGCCCTGGCGTCCAAGGCGAGCGGCTATCCCATCGCGCGCGTCACGGCGAAGATCGCCGTCGGCATGGCGCTGGAGGAGATCCCGGTCGCGGGCGGCAACGCCTCGATCGAGCCGTCGCTCGACTACATCGTCGCGAAGTTCCCGCGCTTCCCCTTCGATAAGTTCTCGACCGTCCCCAACGTGCTGGGGACCCAGATGAAAGCGACGGGCGAGGTGATGGGGATCGGCTCGTCGCTCGAGGAATGTTTCCTCAAATCCATCCGGTCGCTTGAGATCGGGGTCTGCCACTTCCACATGAAGAAGTTTGACGGGTGGAAGCAAGCCGACCTGCTCGACTACGTTTCGGTCTTCCACGACGACAACGTGTTCGCCATCGCGGAACTGCTCCGGCTGGGGACCCCGATCGACGCGATCCACCGCGCGACCATGATCACCGAACTGTTCCTCGAGTGCCTCAAAAAGATTGTCGGGATGGAGAAGACCATCGCGGAGAACAAGGGCGACGTCAAGGTCTTGAAAGCCGCGAAGATCACGGGCTTCTCGGACAAGGAGATCGGGCAGCTCTGGAAAATGCCCGAGATCGACGTCTACCGGCTCCGCAAGCAGAACGGGATCACGCCGATCTTCCGGATGGTGGACACGCTCCACACCGGGAAATACATCGCCTACCTCTACTCGTCCTACACCGGAGAGAACAAGTCGAAACTGGGCGAGAAAAAGAAGATCGTCGTGCTGGGTGCGGGTCCCATCCGCATCGGGCAGGGCGTGGAGTTCGACTACTCGACCGTCCACGCGGTGCAGACCATCCGCAAAGCCGGCTACGAAGCCATCATCATCAACAACAACCCCGAGACGGTCTCGACCGACTACACCTGCTCGGACAAACTGTATTTCGAGCCCCTGACCACCGAGGACGTGATGGCGATCGTCGATTTTGAAAAACCGGTCGGGGTGATCGCCTCGCTCGGCGGACAGACCGCCGTCAACCTTGCCGCGCCGCTCGACGAGCGCGGGGTGAAGATCATCGGCACCGACTGCGCCGCGATCGACCGCGCCGAGAACCGCAAGAGTTTCGAGCACATCCTGCACACGCTCGGGATCCCGCAGCCGAAAGGCAAAGCCGTCACCAACATCGAGGAGGGCGTCGCCGCGGCAAACGAGATCGGCTATCCCGTCCTGGTCCGGCCGAGTTTCGTGCTGGGCGGCCGCGCGATGGAGATCGTCGCCAACGACAAGATGCTTCGCCATTATCTCAAGACCGCGGTCGAGATCGACGAGGACAAACCCGTCCTGGTCGACCACTACATCGAGGGCAAGGAGGTCGAGGTCGACGCGATCTGCGACGGCGTGGACGTGTTCGTCCCCGGCATCATGGAACTGGTCGAGCGGACCGGCGTTCACTCGGGAGACTCGATCAGCGTCTATCCGACCGTGTCCATCCCCGACGAGGTGAAAGGCACCATCCTGCAGTACGCGAAGAAACTGGGGCTCGGGATCGGGATCGTCGGGCTGTATAACATCCAGTTCATCGTGGACCAGAAGAACGACGTGTATATCATCGAGGTCAACCCGCGCTCCTCGCGGACCGTCCCGTTCCTCTCCAAGGCGACCGGGTACGCGCTCCCCGATATCGCGACCGAGGTCATTCTCGGCAAGTCGCTGAAAGAACAGGGCATCTTCGGGATCTATCCCGACGAAAAGAAGCGGTACTACGTGAAGGTCCCGGTCTTTTCGTCCAACAAGATCAAGGGGCTTGACGTCTACCTCTCTCCCGAGATGAAATCGACCGGCGAGGCGATCGGCTACGACGAGAAACTGTCGCGCGCGCTCTACAAGGGTCTGCAGGCGTCGGGCATGAAACTGCAGAACTACGGCACGGTCGTGGTGACGCTTGCCGACGAGGACAAGGAGGAGGCGCTTCCCCTGGTGCGGCGCTTCTACCGCCTGGGCTTCAACATCGCGGCGACGGTCGGGACGGCGAAGTTCTTAAAAGAGAACGGCATCCGCACCCACCGGCTGGGCAAGATCTCCGAGGGCAGCAACGAAATCCCCGAACTGATCCGCGCCGGGTTCGTCAGTTACGTCATCAACACCCGGAGCATCTCGTCGGGCATCCACAACGAGGACGGCGCGACCATCCGCCGCTGTGCGACCGAGAACGGCGTGACCATCTTCACCTCGCTTGACACGGTCCGGATCGTGGTCGACGTTCTGGAGGAGATGACCATCCCCGTTTCGACGATCGACGCGAAGTAAAAAAGCATAAGAAAAGGCCGCCTCCCGAAAAGGGGGGCGGTCTTGTTTTTTCTTGATGCCGTATGGGAAAATCAGATCAAGCGGCGGTAGAGGTAGTAGCGCTGTTCGTTGCGGTCGAGCCGTTCGACCACCCCGACCGTGAAGAGCAGGAGCAAGAGCGAAGAGGCGTCGTCACGGTGCAGTTTGCCCGCCCGCGCGACGTCGGCGGAGGTGAAAGTCTCCGGGAGATCGGCGGGGAGGAACGCAAGGTAGTCGCGGGGGTAAGTCAGCCGGAGTTCCGAGACCAGGGCCGTCGGGATCCGCTCGAAGCGCATCGCGCCGCGTTTCCGTCCGACCCTGCCCGAGCGCACCTTGTAGTCGTTGCAGTCGACGAGCGACAGCACGACCGAGAGGCGCGGGTGCAGGAGCAGATCGCGGATGCCGAGAAGTTCGGAGACCGCGTCGGCGTACTTCCCCGTTTTCGGGCTTTTGCGCGGCGGGGAGAAAGAGCCGTCCCCCTCGATCCAGCGCACCGTCCGCTTGTGCGGGATGGGGTGGACCACCGTGACGTCGTAGTCGGAGAGGAACGCGGTCAGTTTCTTTTTCATCCGGTACAGTCCGTGGGTCTGGATCTCGACGATCTTGTCACCCTTTCGGATATCGGCGATGAAACTCCCGGTCTTCGCCTCGTGACAGGCGGCGTCGGGTTCGTAATACCGTTTGAAAACGGCGTGCAGCGTCTTCTCGCCCTGCGTGCCGATCCCCTCTCGCTCGTGGTTCTCGGAGAGAACGGCGGAACAGGCGGCGGAGAAGCGGTCGGCGTCGCTCACGAGGCGAGCCGCGCCGACAGGCGGGCGGCGATCTCGTCAAGGAACTGTTCGGAGTTGACCGCTTTGGCTTCGGTGCCGGGCGTGACAAGCAGGACCAGGTCCTTGGTCATAACGCCCGCGTTGAGCGTATCAAGGCAAGCCGCCTCAAGCGCGTCGGCAAAGGCGACGAGGTCGGGAAGACCGTCGAACTCGCCGCGCTTGCGCAGCGCCCCGGACCAGGCGAAAATGGTCGCCATCGGGTTGGTCGAGGTCTCCTCGCCCTTAAGGTAGCGGTAGTAGTGGCGGGTCACGGTACCGTGCGCCGCCTCGTATTCAAACTTGCCGTCGGGGGAAACCAGGACCGACGTCATCATCGCGAGCGAACCGAACGCGGTCGAGACCATATCGCTCATCACGTCGCCGTCGTAGTTCTTGCACGCCCAGATGAAGCCGCCCTCGCTCCGGATGACCCGGGCGACCGCGTCGTCGATCAAGGTGTAGAAGTAGGTGATCCCCGCGTCCTCAAACTGCTTTTTGTACTCGTTTTCGTAGAGTTCGGCAAAGATCAGTTTGAAGGTCTGGTCGTACTGTTTGGAGATGGTGTCCTTGGTCGAGAACCAGAGGTCCTGCTTGGTGTCGAGGGCGTAGCGGAAGCAGGAGTGCGCAAACGACCGGATGGAGTCGTCGCGGTTGTACTGCGCCTGGAGCACGCCGCCGCACTTGCCGAAGTCGAAGACCGTCTCGCGGAAGGTCTCGCCGTTCTCGCCGGTGAAGAGCAGTTCGGCTTTCCCGGCGCCGGGCACGCGGTACTCGGTGGCGCGGTAGACGTCGCCGTAGGCGTGACGGGCGATGGTGATGGGCTTTTTCCAACTGCGGACGATCGGCAGGATCGACGGGAGCAGAATGGGCGCGCGGAAGACCGTGCCGTCAAGGACGGCGCGGATGGTGCCGTTCGGCGACTTCCACATTTCGCTAAGGTTATACTCCTCCACCCGCTGTTTGTTCGGGGTGATGGTCGCGCACTTGACCGAAACGCCGAGTTCCTTGGCGCGGTTCGCCGCGTCGAGGGTGATCTTGTCCTTGGTCTTTTCGCGCTCGGGGAGCCCGAGGTCAAAATACTCGGTTTTCAGATCCACGAACGGGAGGATCAGTTTCTCCTTGATCCATTTCCAGAGGATGCGCGTCATTTCGTCCCCGTCCATCTCGACGAGGGGCGTTTTCATTTGGATCTTGTTCATTGTTTCTTGTCTCCGTTGTTCCGGGTGTAGTCGAGCAGTCCGCCCGCGAGTAAGATCGCCCGCTGCCGCTCGGTGAAGCGGCAATCGAGGGTGACGCCGATCCCCTTGGTTTCGTCGGTCAGCGTGGCTTCCCCGCTCGTGAGCGCCGCAAACAGACCGGAGAGCGAGAGTTTGTCGCCCTGCTCGAGTTTGTCGTAGTCGGCGGGATCGCGGAACGTGAGCGGCAGGATGCCGGCGTTGATCAGGTTCGCCGCGTGGATGCGGGCAAAGGACTTGGCGATAACGGCGCGTACGCCGAGGTAGAGCGGGACCAGCGCCGCGTGTTCGCGCGAGCTTCCCTGCCCGTAGTTGGAACCGCCGACGATGATCGTCGAACCGACCGCCTTCGCCCTCTCGGCAAAGCTCTCGTCGCAGACGGCAAAGCAGAACTTGGAGAGGTAGGGGATGTTGGAACGGTACGGCAGGATCTTCGCGCCCGCGGGCATAATGTGGTCGGTCGTGATATTGTCCCCGACCTTCAGGGTCAGGGTCGCGTCGACCTTATCCGAGAGCGGACGGGTGTCCGGGAAGGGTTTGATGTTGGGTCCTCTCCTGACCGAGAGCGTTTTCGCGGTCTCGGGATCGGCGGGGAGCAGGATCGCGCTGTCGTCGATCTTATACTGCTTCGGAAGCACGACCGGCGGGCAGTCCCCGAGGGTCGCGGGATCGGTGATATACCCGGTCAGAGCCGACGCCACGGCGACCTCGGGAGAAACGAGGTAGACCCCCGCGTCGCGGGTGCCGGAACGCCCCTCGAAGTTGCGGTTGAAGGTACGGAGCGAAACGCCCGCGGAGTTCGGGGAGAAGCCCATCCCGATGCAGGGGCCGCACGCGCATTCGAGAAGCCGCGCGCCGGCGGCGAGGATATCCGAAAGCGCCCCGCAGTCGGAGAGCATCGAGAGCACCTGTTTCGACCCGGGAGAGACCGAGACCGAAACGCTGTCGTCGATCTTCTTGCCTTTCAGCATCGCGGCGACCCGGAGCAGGTCGGCAAGACTGGAGTTGGTGCAGGAACCGATACAGACCTGGTCGACCTTGACGTCGGAAAGCTCCGAAACGGGTTTGACGTTGTCGGGGCTGTGCGGACAGGCGACAAGCGGCGAGAGGGTCGAAAGGTCGATATCGATGATCCGATCGTAGGTCGCGTCGGGGTCGGACGAAAGCGGCGTGTAGTCGTTTTCTCTCCCCTCGGCGGCGAGGAACGCGCGGGTCACCTCGTCGGAGGGAAAGATCGACGTGGTGGCGCCGAGTTCAGTCCCCATATTGGTGATGGTGGCGCGTTGCGGCACAGAAAGGGTCGAAACCCCCTCTCCGCCCCACTCGATGACGGAACCCACCCCGCCCTTGACGGACAGGATGCGGAGCAGTTCAAGCGACACGTCCTTTGCCGACACCCACGGGCGGAGTTTGCCAAAGAGACGGACCAGGATCATTTTCGGCATGGTGATATAGTAGGCGCCGCCGCCCATCGCGACCGCGACGTCAAGTCCGCCCGCGCCCATCGCGAGCATACCGATCCCGCCGCCGGTCGGCGTGTGGCTGTCCGAGCCGATCAGCGTTTTGCCCGGTTTGCCGAAGCGCTCGAGATGCACCTGGTGGCAGATGCCGTTGCCGGGGCGCGAAAAGCGCAGACCGTACTTTTTGGCGACCGACTGGATGTAGAGGTGGTCGTCGGCGTTCTCAAAGCCCGATTGCAGGGTGTTGTGGTCGATGTAGGCGACCGAAAGTTCGGTCCGGACGCGCGGGATGCCGATCGCCTCGAACTCGAGGTACGCCATCGTGCCGGTCGCGTCCTGCGTCAGCGTCTGGTCGATCCGAAGCCCGATCTCCGAGCCGGGGGTCATCTCACCCGAAAGGAGGTGCGCCTTGATGATCTTTTGTGCGATAGTCAGTCCCATTGTTATTCGTTCGTCTCCTTCAGGATGTGTTCCATAGCGTTTCTGATGTGTTCAACGGTCCGCGCCTCCGCCGCCGCGGGATCGTGGCGCGCGATCGCCTCGTAGATCTTGCGGTGTTCCGCCGCCGACGAGCTTGCGCGGCTGTGGTTGGAGACCGACGCGAGCCGGTACTTCATCACTTTCTTGTGCAGGGGGAGCAGCGCGTCAGAGAGCGCGGTGTTGCCGCTGAAACGGTAGATCAGAAGATGGAACCGGCTGTCCTGACCGCGGACGTGTTCGGGGTCGTTTTTCGGGACGTAGAACTCCTGCAATTCGACCGTTTCGCGCAGTTCGGCAAGTTCCTCGTCGGTGATGCGTTTCGCCGCCTCCGCCGACGCGAGCCCCTCGATCCGAAGCCGGATCTCGAAAATGTCGCGCAGGTCCTTTTTGGTGACGCCGAGGATCAGGATGCCCTTGGTCGTGGTCTCGATGATGTGTTCCTGCTCCAGCCGGTGGATCGCCTCGCGGATGGGCGTCCGGCTGACGCCGAGTTCGGTCACGAGGTTCATTTCGGTGAGCGTGGTCCCGCGCGGGAACTTGCCCGACAGGATCTCGTTTTCCAGCCGCTCGAACACCTGTTCGGCGAGCGATATGGTTCTGTGTTCCATTGTCGTTTTTCCTCCTTCGGATCAAAGACGGCGCAGTTTGCCGCCCGAGAGTTCCTCGATCTTCTCTTCGAGTTCGGCGGTCGAGAGCGAGGTCTGCCGTCCGTCCTCGTATTCCTTGTCGATCCACTCTTTCAGGTTCGCGACCAGGGCGTCGTGCTTGCCGACCGCCGCGTCGCCCGTAAGGCCGTAGTTGCCGTTGATCCAGTAAGCGATGCCGGCAAGCCCGGACGATTTGCCGATCATGACCGAGGCGGGACGGTTCAGGATCTTGTCGGTGTCAAAGATGTTGTAGATCTCCTCGTCCTTCATCAGTCCGTCGGCGTGGATGCCGGCGCGGGTGACGTTGAAGTTCCGTCCGACGAACGGGGTCATCGGCGGGATCTTGTAGCCGATCTCGCGGGTGAAGTAGTCGGCGATCTCGGTGATGACGGTGGGATCCATCCCGTCGAGCGAACCGCGCAACGACGCGTACTCGAAGACCATCTCCTCCAGCGGGATGTTCCCCGTCCGCTCCCCGATCCCGAGCAGCGAGCAGTTGACCCCGCAGGCGCCGTACAGCCACGCCGTCGCGGCGTTGGCGACCGCCTTGCCGAAGTCGTTGTGCCCGTGCCATTCGAGCATCTCCGACGGGACGTCGGAATAGTGCTGTAAGCCGTAGATGATCCCCGGGACGCTCCGCGGGATCGCGACCTCGGAATACGGCACGCCGTAGCCCATCGTATCGCAGGCGCGGATACGCACCGGGATCCCGGCGTCCTGCGACATTTTCATCAACTCGTTTACGAACGGGACGACGAAGCCGTAGAAGTCGGCGCGGGTGATGTCCTCGAGATGGCAACGCGGCATAACGCCGGCCTCAAACGCGTCGGCGACGGTCTTCAGGTAGTATTCCATGCACTGTTTGCGCGTCATCTGCATCTTTTTGAAGATGTGATAGTCGCTGCACGAAACGAGGATGCCGGTCTCGCGCACGCCGAGGTCGCGCACCAGTTTGAAGTCCTCGCGGCTGGCGCGGATCCAGGTCGTGATCTCGGGGAACTTCAGCCCCAGATCCTGGCACTTGGCGAGCGCCTCGCGGTCCTTTTTGCTGTAAACGAAGAACTCGGTCTGCCGGATGATCCCATAGGGACCCCCGAGCCGGGACATCAGTTTGTAGAGATCGACGATCTGTTTGACCGTGTAGGGTTCGACCGACTGCTGTCCGTCGCGGAAACTGGTATCGGTGATCCAGATATCCTCCGGCATCCCCATCGGGACCCGGCGATGGTTGAACGCCACGCGCGGGACGTCGGTATAGGGATACACGTCGCGGTAGAGGTTGGGCTCCGCCACGTCCTGCAAAGCGTATCTGTAGTTTTTCTGTTCCAGCAGGTTGGTCTTCGGGGAAATCTCAAGCATATCGGGCTCTCCTTTCAGAATTGTATACAATTATACCAAAATGCCTGTGCTTTGTCAATACGGATATACAAGAAAAACCGGAATATTTTGAGAACGGGCGAAAAACGGCGTAAAAAGCGGGTAAAACGCCGTGGAAAGCGATGGAAAAACCGTGGGAAAGATGCTTTTTCGTCTTGCAATCCGGCGGAGTTTGTGTTATACTGTTAAAGGGTCTCGGTACGCCCGCTCGGGCGCACGCGACCGAACGCAGAAAAACGGAAGGGCAATTCCATGGTCAAAGCGATTGTCGGCGCCAACTGGGGCGACGAAGGAAAAGGAAAGATCACCGACGTACTGGCGGCAAAATCGGACGTCGTCGTCCGTTTTCAGGGCGGCTCCAACGCCGGGCATACCATCATCAACGAATACGGGAAGACGGCGCTTCACCAGCTTCCCTCCGGGGTCTTCTATCCCCATATCAAGAACATCATCGGCAACGGCGTTTCGCTTGACGTCGACAAGTTTTTGAAAGAGGTCGAAACGGTCAAGGAAAAGGGGGCTGACCCCGATATCCTGATCTCCGACCGCGTGCAGATCGTGATGCCCTATCACATCCTGTTCGACGTGGCGGAGGAGGAGCGGCTGAAAGGCGCGGCGTTCGGCTCGACCAAGAGCGGCATCGCTCCCTTTTACGCCGACAAGTATTCCAAGATCGGGTTCGAGATCTCGGAACTCTTCGACGAGGACTACGCGTACAAGAAACTGGTGCGCGTGCTCGAGGTCAAGAACCTCATCCTGAAAAATCTCTATCACCGCGATCCGCTCGACGCGGACGAGATCTTCTCCGACCTGATGAAGAAGCGCGACGCCGTCCGTCCCTACGTGGGCGACAGTTTCGCGTACCTGCGCGATGCTCTGAAAGCCGGGAAGAACGTCCTGCTCGAGGGGCAGCTCGGCAGTCTGAAAGACCCCGATCACGGGATCTACCCGATGGTGACCAGTTCCTCCACGCTCGCCGGGTTCGGCTCGGTCGGCGCGGGCATCCCGCCCTATATGATCCGCGACGTCATCTGCGTGACCAAGGCGTATTCGAGCGCCGTGGGCGCTGGCGCGTTCGTGTCCGAGATCCTCGATCCCGAAAAGGCGCAGGAGATGCGTATCCGCGGCGGCGACGCGGGAGAATTCGGCGCGACCACCGGGCGTCCCCGGCGGATGGGCTGGTTCGATTGCGTGGCGACCCGCTACGGCGTCGAGATCCAGGGTGCGACCGAGGTCGTTCTGACCGTGGTCGACGCGCTGGGGTACCTTGACGAGATCCCGGTCTGCGTCGGATACGAGACCCCGGACGGCAAAGTCCTTCGCGACTTCCCCACCACGCCGACCCTGGAAAAATGCAAGCCGGTACTGAAAGTCCTGCCGGGCTGGAAGTGCGACGTGCGCGGGATCACCAAATACGAAGACCTGCCGAAAGAATGCCGCGACTACGTGGAGTTCATCGAGGGAGAGATCGGCGTGCCGATCACGATGGTCTCGAACGGACCGCGCCGCGACGAACTGATCTATCGGCGCTGATAAGACCTTCTGAGGACTGCCGCCCCGCGGGGGCGCGGCAGTCCTCTTGCAACGAAAACCGCGCGACCAAATACGAAACGACGAAAGTGAGTATGACGATGGGTAAATATTTCGGAACAGACGGATTTCGCGGCGAAGCAAACGTCACCCTGAACGGACTGCACGCCTATAAGGTCGGCAGATTTCTCGGCTGGTATTACGGCAGCGATCTGGCGGGGTTCCCCGTTCCGGGTCACAAGACCAAGGTCGTGATCGGCAAGGATACGCGCCGTTCCTCCTATATGTTCGAGTACGCTCTCGCGGCGGGGCTGACCGCCTCGGGCGCGGACGCCTACATCATGCACGTCACGACCACGCCGAGCGTGTCCTATATCACGCGGCTGGACGATTTTGACTGCGGCGTGATGATCTCGGCGTCGCACAACAGTTTCAACGACAACGGCATCAAACTGGTCAACCGGTGGGGCGAGAAGATGGACGACGAGACCATCGCCCTGATCGAGAAATACATCGACGGCGACCTGTCGGGCTTCGGCGTGGAGGGGGACGATCTCCCGCTTGCGACCGGGCGCGACATCGGGCAGATCATCGACCACGCCGCCGGGCGGAACCGCTACGTCGGTTACCTGATCTCGCTGGCGACCCGCTCCTTCAAACAGTTGAAGGTCGGGCTTGACTGCGCGAACGGCTCGAGCTGGATGATCGCGAAATCGGTCTTCGACGCTCTCGGGGCGAAGACCTACGTCATCAACAACTCCCCCGACGGGACCAACATCAACGACGGCGCGGGCTCGACCCACATCGAGGGGCTGCAGCGTTTCGTCCGGACCAATCAGCTGGACGTCGGGTTCGCCTTTGACGGCGACGCCGACCGTTGCCTTGCCGTGGACGAAAACGGCGATATCATATCGGGCGACCACATCCTCTATATTTTCGGTAAGGCGCTCTCGGCGAAAGGGCAGCTGACCAACAATACCATCGTGGCGACCGTGATGTCGAACCTCGGTCTGTTCCACGCGCTGGACGACGCGGGGATCGGCTACGAGAAAACGACGGTCGGCGACCGCTTCGTTTACGAATGTATGCTGAAAAACGGACATTGCGTCGGCGGCGAGCAGTCGGGACACATCATCCTCTCGAAATACGCGACGACGGGCGACGGCATCCTGACCGCCATCAAGCTGACCGAATGTATGTTGGAAGCCAAGAAGAAACTTTCCGAGCTTGCCGCTCCCGTGAAGATCTATCCGCAGTTGCTGGAGAACGTCCGCGTGCCGGATCTGGAGGCGGTCGCGAGCGATCCCGCGGTACTTGCCCGCGTGGACGAGATCAACGCCGAACTCGGCGGAAACGGTCGGGTCCTGCTTCGCAAGTCGGGCACCGAGCCGCTTATCCGCGTGATGGTCGAAGCCAAGGACGAGGCGACCTGCAAGCGCTACGTCGACGAGGTCGCGGCGCTGGTCAAGAAGACGGCGGGCATCGCCTGACGCATACCGCTTACGAACCCCCTCCCCCTCTCAGGGGGCGGGGGTTCCGACTTTTCGGAGGGGGTTTTATGAAGATCGGGGTCAGCAGTTACAGTTTTGACCGATATCTGCGTGATAAAGAATGCGGATACCGGGAGATCGTTCTGCTATCGAAGACGATCGGTTTTCGAGGGATCGAGTTTATCGATCTTGTGAACCCCGCGTGGGGGATCACGGGGGACGAGTTCGCCCTTGCCCAAAAGGTGCGAGCGGCGGCGGACGAGTTCGGAATGGTGATCCCCGCCTACACCGTCGCGGCGGACTTTCTCTCGTCCGACCCCGAGGGGGAGGTCGAGCGGGTGTGCCGCAAGGTCGACGTCGCGAAAGAACTCGGCGCGCCGCTGATCCGCTATGACGCGAGTTTTCATCTGCGTGATCTTCCGGGCTATACCTGGGAGGACGGGATCGACGAAATGGCGCCTCGGATCCGGCGGGTGGCGGAGTACGCCGCCGAACAGGGCGTCCGCGCCTGCACCGAAAACCACGGTTTTATCTATCAGTCTCCCGAACGGGTCAAGCGGCTGATCGACGCGGTCGGGCATCAGAATTACGGGTGGCTGGTCGACGTGGGGAACTTCTCCGTCGTCGACTGCGACAATCCGGCGGCGGTCAGGGTCGCCGCGCCCTACGCGTTCCACGTCCACGCCAAGGACTTTATTCTCCTGCCCGGTCCCGGTGAAGAAAAACCGACGCCCGCCGGCTTCCGCCGTTCTTCGGGCGGCAACCTGTGGCGCGGGACGGTGCTCGGGCGCGGGAACGTGCCGGTCGCGGCGTGCCTGTCCGCGCTCCGGGACGCGGGGTACGACGGTTGGGTCTCGCTGGAATTCGAGGGGACGGAGGACGTGTTGCCGGCGCTGAACGAGGGCTTTGCGTATCTGTCCGACGCGCTGACGAAACGGTAAACGGAGGTTGTGAGAATGTACTCTTTTCCGATCGGGGTGATGCTGAACTCCTTTCGTCTGTCGGATCGGGAGGCGATCGCGGCGGCGAAACGGGTGGGAGCATCCGGCGTGCAGACGTACTGCACGACGGGCGAACACGCCCCCGAGAATATGACCCGGGAGAAAAAACGCGAGTTGCTCTCGATGATGGACGACGCGGGGCTGGTCTTTTCGGCGATCTGCGGGGATCTCGGGCGCGGGTTCGGGGACCCGGCGTTGAACCCGGGGCTTGTCGACAAGTCCAAGCGCATTATGGAGTTGGCGAAAGAACTCGGCGCGGACGTCGTGACGACGCATATCGGAGTAGTCCCCTCTGACCCCGCGCATCCGCGCTACGACGTGATGCAGGCGGCGTGCGGGGAACTCGCGGAGTTTGCCGACGGGATGGGGTCGCATTTCGCCGTGGAAACGGGACCCGAGCCGTCCGCCGTTCTGCGCCGCTTTCTCTTATCGCTCGGCTCGCGCGGGGTGGCGGTCAATCTGGACCCGGCGAACCTGGTGATGGTGGTCGGGGACGACCCGGTCGACGCCGTGCATAACCTGAAAGAGTTTATCGTGCATACACACGCAAAGGACGGGGTGATGGTGCGGAAGACCGACCCCGAGTTCATCTACGGCGTGACACCGACCCCGGAGGACGTCCGCGGGGCGACCTTTTACCGCGAGTTGCCGCTCGGGGAGGGCGGCGTCAACTTCCCCGCTTACCTTGCCGCGCTGGAGGAGGTCGGGTATCGCGGGTTTCTGACCATCGAACGCGAGGCGGGCGACGACCCGGTAAAGGATATCGGGGATGCGGCGGAGTATCTGCGCAGCGTGATACGGGAGAACTGAGGGGAGAGAACGCGAGCTTTCTTGCAAGAAAGCTCGGCAAAGATCTTCCATAAGGGGTTATGGAAGAGCAAAACGGCGTCCCCTTTCGACTGACGCCGTTTTGCGGTTTCAAAAACGGAACAAAGAGAGTATATTTGCTTTTGGGAAAGCGGCGCTTGTCGGAAACGGCAAGCGCCGCTTTTTTCCACGGGTCGGGGCGGCAAACACGGGGATACTGACAAAAAAGCGTTCAGAGGGAGAAACTATGATCGGGGTGATTTGTTCTATTATTGCCGGGGCGGTAATGTCTTTGCAAGGCGTCATCAATACGCGTCTGACCGAGCGGGTCGGGATACTGGAAGCCAATCTGTTCGTGCAGGGGACCGCGTTCCTGCTCTCTCTCCTTGCGATGCTGATCTTCGGGCGCGGCAACCTCGCGGCGGTCAAGGGGACCAAATGGATCTACCTTGTCGGCGGGGTGCTGGGTCTTGTCATCACGGTGACGGTCATCCTCTCGATCAAGGGGCTGTCCCCGACGGCGGCGGTCTCGATCATTTTGATCGCGCAGCTCCTGACCGCGGCGCTGATCGACCTGTTCGGCTGGCTCGGGACCGAGAAAACGCCCTTCGGATGGCAAAAGTTCGTCGGGCTTGCGCTGATGGTCGGGGGCATCGTGCTCTTCAAATGGCGGGCGATCCGGGGCGGATGACGACTTTTTCCGCCTTTTCCCTTGACTGTTTGAAAAATTGTGGTATGATAGAGGGAGAAACAGGAAAGAGGAAACAGTATGACCCCCTCGAACTTGCACACCCACACCCGCTACTGCGACGGGCGCGACACGCCGGAGGAATTGATCCTCGAGGCGATCAAGCTCGGCTGCCCGGCGATCGGTTTCACGGGACACTCGTTCACCCCGTTCGATACCTCGTACTGTATGTCGCTTGACAATACCGAGCGCTACAACGAGGAGATCCCGCGGCTGAAAGAGAAATACAAGGGAAAGATCAACGTCCTTTTCGGGATCGAGCAGGACTACTTTTCCCCTATGCCGACCGACCGCTACGACTACGTGATCGGGGCGGTGCATTATATCGAAAAGGACGGCGCGTATCTCCCGATAGACGACACGCGGGAGAGGCAGGTCGACGACGTAAACAAGTATTACGGCGGTGACGTCTACGCCTACTGCGAGGACTACTACCGCCTGGTCGCCAAACTGTACGAAAAGACCGGGTGCAAGATCGTCGCGCACTTTGACCTGGTGACCAAGTTCAACGAAACCGGCGACCTCTTCGACGTCAACCACCCGCGCTACGTCGCCGCCGCCGACGCGGCGCTCCGCGCCCTGCTCTCCTGCCCCGTCACGTTTGAGATCAATTACGGGGCTGTCGCCCGCGGATACCGCAAAACCCCCTACCCCGAACCCCGGATACTGGATACCCTCAAAACGGCGGGGGCGACGGTCGTCACCACGTCGGACTGCCACGACAAGCGGTATTTGCTCTTCGGACTGAACTGAAAATAAATTGACGGCGGCGAGAAAACTCGCCGCCGTCATATTTTACCGCCCGCCGGGAAACCGGCGGGCGGCGTTGTGTTTGCGATCAAAACAGTCCGACGATCTTGCCGTCAGGCGTGACGTCGATCTTCTCTGCCGCGGGAACGCGAGGGAGCCCCGGCATCGTCATAATGTCGCCGGTCAAGACCACGACGAACCCCGCGCCGGCGGAGACCTTGACGTTTTTCACCGTGACCATAAAGCCGGTCGGCGCGCCGAGTTTGGTCGGATCGTCCGAGAAACTGTACTGGGTCTTCGCGATGCAGATCGGGGTCTTGCCGAAGCCGAGTTTTTCAAGCTGCTCGATCTGCTTCTCCGCCTGCGGCAGAACGACGATCCCGTCGCCGCCGTAGATCTTCTTGACCACCGCCTCGATCTTCTCCTTGATGGGCTGTTTCTCGTCGTAGGAGAAGGTGAAGTCGCCCTTTTCCTCCTCGCAGAGCCGAACGACCTCACGGGCAAGATCCTCTCCGCCGCGGCCGCCGTTTGCCCAGACCGTCGAAAGGACGGTGTTCACGCCGAGTTCGCGGCACTTCTTGATGATGAAGTCGATCTCGTTATCGGTGTCGGTCGGGAAACGGTTGACCGCCACGACGCAGGGGAGTTTGTAGACGTTCTTGACGTTGGAAACGTGACGGAGCAGGTTCGGGATGCCCTTTTCAAGCGCGCTAAGGTCCTCAGTCGCCAGTGCGGTCTTGGGCAGTCCGCCGTGCATTTTCAAGGCGCGGACGGTCGCCACCACCACGACGGCGGAGGGGACAAGGCCCGCCATCCGGCACTTGATGTCGAGGAACTTTTCCGCGCCGAGGTCGGCGCCGAAGCCGGCTTCGGTGACGGTATAGTCGCCCATTTTCAGCGCCATTCTGGTCGCCACGACCGAGTTGCAGCCGTGGGCGATGTTGGCGAACGGACCGCCGTGGACGAACGCCGGGGTGCCCTCGAGGGTCTGGACCAGGTTGGGTTTCAGGGCGTCTTTCAGGAGAGCGGTCATCGCGCCCGCGGCTTTGAGGTCGCCCGCGGTCACGGGACGGTCGTCGTAGGTGTAGCCGACGACGATCCGGGAGATGCGCTCTTTCAAGTCGGAGAGCGAGGACGCGAGGCAGAAGACCGCCATGATCTCGGAGGCGACCGTGATATCGAAGCCGTCCTCACGCGGGGTGCCGTTTGCCTTGCCGCCGAGTCCGTCCACGATGTTGCGGAGCTGGCGGTCGTTCATATCGACGGCGCGTTTCCAGGTGATCTTGCGGGGGTCGATGCCGAGGGCGTTGCCCTGCTGGATGTGGTTGTCGAGCATCGCGGC